>CALVKP010000073.1 GCA_944332735.1 uncultured Bacilli bacterium
GAAGAAAAAGACGCTAGTAATTCAAATTGGAAATACTTATCGAAAAGGGACTGACTTTAGTAAATTAGGAGAAAAAGGATATACGACCAAGGGAGAGGAACATGGACAAGGATTATCACTTGTAAAAAATTTAGAAGAAAAACATCCAAGTATAGAACATGAGACAATTGTCAGTGGTAAGATTTTATTTCAGAAATTAAAAATAAAAGGATTAAAACTTTAATGTTTTGATCCTTTTTTGTCACATGTTTGAAATGTTAAAAAACGTGCTCGAAATGTATATATTCGCAATTGAAAATTTTCATTTTGCTAATTCGTACAATTTCTAGATTGCTTCAAGTAATTAAATTAAAATTGTTTATAAAATTCGATAAAATAAATCTTGTCAACAGGATAAATGAAGGACAAAGTATTCTCTTTTCACAATAAAAAATATGTCGAATTTTGAATGTTGAAATTGCTTGCAACCGTATAAGTTTGTGAGATATGATAAAAATGTAGAAAGACAGGTGATTTAAGAATGATGAAGGGGAAGGTCAAGTGGTTCAATAATGAAAAAGGATTTGGATTTATTGAATACAACGAAAAAGAAGACATTTTCGTCCATTACTCCGCAATTCGAAGTGAAGGCTACAAGTCTTTAGTTGAAGGACAATATGTTGAGTTCGAGTTGGTTCGTACTGATAAGGGTCTACAAGCTAAAAACGTTGTAGAAATTAAAACTGCTCTTGTCTAGCAGTTTTTTTCTCTGATAAATCCCGTAGGAAAATGTGAAAACTAGGAAAATCAAAGCGTCGTAGAAAAAGATAAGATGAGAAAAATGTCAGTTCATGTCATTTTCCGCACCTTTGAGACAAAAAAATAAATTTAGGTGTTAACATGATAGTAAAATGGGTATTGTCGCTATCATATTGGTGACAGATAAGCTTATCAATTTATGTAGAAAGGGGTAATACTATGCTTAGTGGCAAGGTGAAATGGTTCAGTAACGATAAGGGCTATGGATTTATTGAGTGTGGAGATATGGATGATATTTTTGTTCATTATTCATCTATCAGAAGCGCTGGATATAAATCTTTAGTAGAAGGACAGTATGTTGAGTTTGAACTTGTTCGTACTGATAAAGGTTTACAAGCTAAGAATGTTGTAGAGATGAAGACTGTTTTGGCATAAACAGTTTTTATTTTCTAATGTTTTGTGTTATAATGAAGGTGTAAGAGAAAGGATGGAGGATATATGAAATTTAATATTCATGGTAGTAAAGTAAAAATTACGAAACCGATCAAATCTTACATTGAAGAAAAGCTGGGAAGGTTAGATAAATACTTCGAAAAGCCAGAGGAAATTACAGCAAATGTCCAAGTGCGTATTTCAGGTTTAGACCAAATTGTAGAAGTAACAATTCCAGTGCGTAAAATTATTTTAAGAAGAGAAGAAAGGGATAAAGATTTATATGCAGCAATTGATTTGGTGAGCGATAAGTTAGAACGTCAAATTAGAAAAAATAAGACGAGAATGAATAAAAAGCCAGTAAAACCAAATCTTGTTGATTTTAATATATCTTTTGAGGTAGATAAACAAGAACTAGCAAATAATAAAGTAGTGAAGAGAAAAAAATTGGAAATGAAACCAATGGATGAAGAAGAAGCAATCTTACAAATGGAATTATTAGGGCATGAATTCTTTGTATATCAAGATGTTGATGCAGAGAATGTATGCATTCTTTATAAACGTAAAGACGGAAATTATGGAATTATTGAAACAAATTAAGAGCATGATTGCTCTTTTTTTATAATATATGGTTGAAAGACTATGATTTTTTTTAAAAATTTGGTAAAATAAGTGGTGTTTATATGAGTAGGAAGGATGATCCGTGTGAAATTTTTGAAGAAAATTTTTGATCACGAATATAAAGAATTAGAACGTTTCAAAAAAATTGCTGATAAAGTAGGTGCATTAGAAAAAGAATATAGCGAATTATCTGATGAAACGTTAAAGGGGAAAACAGAAGAGTTTAAAGAGCGATTAGCAAATGGAGAGACATTAGAAGATATTTTAGTAGAAGCATTTGCAACTGCTCGTGAAGCGGCTTTTCGTGTGATTGGTGAAAAACCATATTATGTTCAAATTCTAGGTGGACTTGCAATTCATTATGGGAATATTGCCGAGATGAAAACTGGAGAAGGAAAAACTTTGACTTCTACTATGCCTGCATATTTAAATGCATTAGCTGGAAATGGTGTACACATTATTACAGTAAATGAGTATTTAGCTGGTCGTGATGCAGAATGGATGGGAAATATTTATCGCTTCTTAGGATTAACAGTGGGAGTAAACTATCGAGAATTATCTCCACAAGAAAAGCGTGATGCATATAATTGTGATGTTATGTATTCTACCAATAATGAAGTTGGTTTTGATTATTTAAGAGATAACATGGTAGTAAATGCGAAAGACCGTGTACAAAGAAAATTAAATTTCGCAATTATTGATGAAGTTGACTCTGTTTTAATCGATGAAGCAAGAACACCATTAATTATTTCTGGTGGATTTATGAAGTCTGCTAATTTATATCGTGATACTGATCGTTTTGTAAAAAAATTAAAGGAAAATGATGGATATATTTACGATGAAAAGACAAAGGCAGTATCTTTGGATGAAAAAGGAATTGTTGATGCTGAAAAAGCATTTAAAGTGGAAAATTTATATGATTTAAAAAATACCAATTTAGTACATTTTATTAATCAAGCATTACGTGCCAATTATGCAATGAAAAACGGTTTTGATTATATTGTAAAAGATGGTAAAGTTGTTATTGTAGATCAATTTACTGGACGTTTAATGGAAGGAAGAACATATTCTGATGGATTACATCAGGCAATTGAAGCTAAAGAAGGAGTAGAAATTCAAGAAGAAACAAAAACTCTAGCAACGATTACATTCCAAAATTTATTCCGTATGTATGGGAAACTTTCTGGTATGACGGGTACTGCTAAGACAGAAGAAGAAGAATTTAGAGATATTTATAATATGTATGTTATTCGTATTCCAACAAATAGACCAGTTATTCGTAAAGATTATGAAGATTTAATTTTTGCTACAAAAGAAGGAAAGTATAAAGCTATTGTGAATGAAATTAAAGAACGTTATGAGCAAGGGCAACCAGTATTAGTTGGTACAATTGCTGTTGAAACAAGTGAATTAATTAGTTCTATGTTGAAAAAATTACATATTCCTCATGAAGTATTAAATGCAAAAAATAATGCCCGTGAAGCAGAAATTATTGCCAATGCGGGTCAAAGAGGTGCAGTAACCATTGCAACGAATATGGCTGGTCGTGGTACTGATATTAAATTAGGTGAAGGTGTAAAAGAACTTGGTGGATTATGTGTTATTGGAACAGAACGTCATGAATCAAGACGTATTGATAATCAGTTAAGAGGACGTTCTGGACGTCAAGGAGATCCAGGTTTTTCTCAATTCTGTGTATCATTTGAAGATGATTTGATGGTTCGTTTTGGAACTGATAGAGCAAAAGATTTACTTGCCCGTGTTGGCTTTCATGGGGATCAATCAATTCGTAATAAAATGTTATCAAATTCTATTGAAACTGCTCAAAAGCGTGTAGAAGGTAATAACTTTGATATTCGTAAAACATTATTAAAATATGATGATGTTATTAATCAACAACGTGAAATTATCTATTCAAGACGTAATGACATTTTAGATAATGAAAGTATTCACGAAGAAACATTAAATACATTTAAAAATACCATTGCTGATTTAGTAGAAGATCATTTAATAGATGAGAAACATTTAACGGAAAAAGATATTGATGAAATTTTAGAAACAGTAAATGAAAGTTTCTTAAAAAATGACATGAATAAAGAAGCTATTGAAAATATGGATACGGATGAAATTATTTCTTATATCTATGCTCGTGTTGTAGCAGAGTATGAAGAAAAAATGAATCAAATTCCAGAAGAAGTTAGAAATGAATTTGAAAAAGCAATTACGCTTAGAGTAATTGATATACATTGGATGGATCATATCAATACGATGTCACATTTAAGAGAAGGAATTTATTTACGTAGTTATGCACAAGTGGATCCGTTACAGGCATATACAAAAGAAGGATATCAATTATTTGATGATATGACATATACAATTGATAGAGAAACAACAATTTACTTATTGCGTGCTGAAATTCGTCAAAATATTGAACGTAAGCAAGTAGCAAAAGGTGAAGCTGTAGAAGATTCAACGAAAGAAAAGAAAAAAACACCAAAGAGAACAAAGAAAATTGGTAGAAATGATCCATGTCCATGTGGTTCGGGTAAAAAGTACAAGAATTGTTGCCTTAAGGGCTGATAAAATAAGAGTTTAAGAGCAATTTTACAATTTTAAAAATTTGCACAATATTAAAAATTGTGTGCAAAATAAACTATAAACACATGAAATTAATTGAAAAATAAGAGATGTTATCACATTTGAAAGTGATAACATCTTTTATTTTAGATAGAAATTTATAGGTTTAATTTGATGATATATTTTATTGAAAGAGGTGATTTTAAAGTAATTTGTATACGTTAGTAATTGAATTGAAAAATAATAAATAGAAAAGGAGAATAAAATATGCGAGTAAATGTGCAAAAAAGAGGGAAGGTATATCAATATAGATTTGAAATACCTAAAATTAATGAGAAAAGAAAATTTATAAATAAGTCAGGATTTAAAACACGTAAAGAAGCGGAAATAGCAGGTCAAAAGGCAATGGATGATTATTTAAATGGAGGAATTAATAGTAATTCTAATATGTTATATGCTGATTATTTAGATTTTTGGATTAAAGAATATTGTGAAGTAGAATATAAATACACGACTACTAAAAGATATAAAGAATCTCTAGGTTTAATTAAAACAGAATTAGGTATATATAAATTAAGATTAATAACACCATATATGATAAATCAAGCGTTATTAAGGTTGTCTCAAAAAGTAAAAACAAAAGCAGCTTTAAGAAATTATCAAAAAGTTATTAAAAGTTCATTTAATGCTGCTATTAATCATTTCGGATTTATAGAACATGATCCTGCAGCTTCTGCAAATATTTCGAGAATTAAAGCATCAACAGTAAAAAAACGGAATAAAACATATTTATTCCATAGAGGAAATAGAAAAAATATTAACTAGATTTAAAAAAAATAAAACTTTTACATGTGCATTTTTAACAGCCTGTTTTACTGGAATGAGAACAGGTGAGGTTTTTGCATTAACATGGGATGATATAGATTTGAAAGAAAGAAAAATTAAAATATATAAAAATTTATATTCAAAAGTAAAAGATGAAAAAGGAAGATGGTTTTTAGGAACTACGAAAACAGAAAGTAGTGTTAGAGAAGTTTATATTTGCGATACTTTGTTAAAAACATTATTAAGTTATAAAAAATATCAAAATGATAACAAAAAATTATATAAAACAAGGTATCACAAATATTATTTAGAGCCAGTAAAAAATAAATATGGGAAGATAATAGAATTTAGAATAATAGAAATTAAACATAAATCAAAGAATAGAAAAAACATTAATTTGGTATTTGTAGGTAAAGATGGTATTTTTACTGGGACAGATGTAATAAGATATCCTTTTAAAGTTATTAGAGAAGAATTAAAAATGACAAATTGTAGATTCTATGATTTAAGAGGAAGCTTTGCTACAAAAACATTAAGAAGTGGGGTTGAGGTAAAAGATGTTGCCGAAATATTAGGACATTCTAGAATAGAGACAACACAAAATTATTATATCTCTAGTTCTAAAGAAAGTAGAAAAGTAGCAACAGAATTATTTGAAAAGCAAACTTATTCAGAAATAATAAACGATATTATTAAATTTTAATGATTATAACTGTTTTACTTAATAAAATAGCTAGCTAACTTGACAAGTGATAACAGTAATGATATATTGTATGTGATAAAAATTAACAGATAATATTTCAGTACAGAATAAAATGTAGTTATTACAAAAATAAAACCTTACAGAAGATTATCTGTAAGGTTTTTATCATTGTAATTGGCAGTTACAACGACACACAATACACAAGCACAAACGAGCAATAGACGATTGATTAACTTGTTCTTTATTATAATAACACAGTTATTTAATAAAAATCAAGATGATTAGTTATAATTTTATTGCCTTTTGTGTAAAACTATTTACAAATAGAAAGGAATGATATTATGGCAAAAAAGACTACAAGTTTAAAAATTGCTAAAAAAGCGTCAAAAGTACTTCGTGATGGTAGAACTTCTAAAATCAACAAAAGTATAGCTGGTAGCGCTTTATCACAAAGAGAAAAAAAAAAAAAATAAAATATAAATAATATAATAGTTTGTTGTAACTTCCAATTTAAATTATTTAAGGAGGAAGACAAACATGAAAATTAATAAAAAAAGAATAAAAAATATCGATAAAATTATATCAATAATAGATACTGATGAGTTTTACATTATTTCAGAAACAGATAAAATAAAAAAGTTAGGTTTTAAAAATTTAGAAATTGGTGAGACAATAGTTCCAAGTGGCGTAGGACCTATTTCGAAATTTAATAAATATGGAAAAGAAGAAATAATAATTCCTAAAACAAAGGAAGTGGTTAGACATAATGTTCCTTATAATATAACTGATTGGCATGGAAATTCACACTCTGGGATTTGTTCAAAAAAATATAAAAGATTAAAAAGAAAATTTGTTCCCCCATTTAAGGAGAAGGTTATCATAAAGGATATAATGCAAGAAAAATACATTATTTCAACAAGACTAATTTCAAAAAAAGATAGTAAAATTATAATCAAACACTTAATCAATTTAATGTTAGAAATGTTTGGGGTAATAGAAATTATAGATGTGAACAATAATCCTGTAATAGCTAAAAAAAGAGTACCTTGGAAAATTTTGCCTCCAGGCGATATGCCATGGGAAGTATATTATAAAATGATACAGAATAAAGTTGAAAATTATAATAAAAAAGAAATTCTTTTAGTTAAGGATAGATATAACTTTATAAAAAAATTAAATCCTACTAGTATTATATGTGGTGAGGAAGGATTCTTAGGATATTTTATTGCAGAGATAAAAGAAAATTTTTATATTTGTGATTCCATATTTTTAGGAAATGCTATATACATATTAGAAACTAATTGGCGAGATATTTCAAAATTGACGAAAAAAGAAATAATAAATAATAAGTTAGCAACAAAAAGAATAATTCATAGAGGTAATTGGAAGAGTAAAGTGCTGTTAGAAATTAAAAATAAAAAAATAAAAAATTAAAAAAATATGGTATAATAACTTTAGAGACGAATGATGATGATAACATTGTGTGCAATTTGTGTGCAAAAGGTAGAAAATATATAGTAATGATAATACTATATATATTATATGTTCCAATTCTCTCGAGACCTTAGTTTATTGGGAAAAATCATAGTATTACATAGTGTCGAATAATAATATAAATACTAAAAAAAAGAGAACATGTGGTTCGGGAAAGAAATATAAACAATGTTGCGGAAAGAACGCATAAATAAAGGGAAAAATCAATATTAATAAAATTAAAAATTGGTTCGGATTTTTATGAAATGTCCACCAAATATTAAAAATATGTAGTAAAATAAGGGTGTGAACAAGTATTTAAT
>CALVKP010000074.1 GCA_944332735.1 uncultured Bacilli bacterium
TGTTACCACTAATTCCTTCAATTAAAACAGGAACTGTTTTTCCAACATATCTTTCATTGGCTTCTTTGGCATATTTGTTAACTAGTTCATTTAATTCATATAATCTCTTTTCTTTTACTTCTAATGGTGTATCGTCCTTCATTTTCGCGGCTGGTGTTCCAATACGAGGAGAAAAGATAAATGTATAAGCTGAATCATATTTACATTCTTTTACAACTTCTAATGTGTCTTTAAAGTCTTCTTCTGTTTCTCCTGGGAATCCAACAATGATATCTGTAGTAATTGAACAGTTTGGAATTCTTTCTTTTAGTTTATGATATAGTTCTAAATAAGATTCTTTGGTATAACGACGTCCCATTAATTTTAAGATACGATCACTTCCACTTTGTAAAGGAAGATGGATATATGGCATGATATTATCATATTTCGCAATCGTATCAATCATTTCATCAGTAAAATCCCATGGATGACTCGTTACAAAACGAAGACGTTTGATACCTGTTTTAGAAACATCTTCTAATAAGTTTGCCATGGTATAATCATTATATAAATCTTTTCCATAGGCGTTGACATTTTGGCCTAATAAAGTAACTTCTAAGTATCCATCTTCTACTAATTGTTTTACTTCATCGATAATATATTCTTTTTCTCTACTTCTTTGTTTTCCTCTTGTATATGGGACAATACAATAAGTACAGAATTTATCACACCCATATTGGATATTCACCCATGCTTTATATGGATTATCACGTTTGGTTGGGATATTTTCAATGACATCCCCTTCCATACTATATACTTCAATTTCTTGCCCTTTTTTCTCGATTGCATTTTGTAATAGTTGTGGTAAATGATAGATATTATGAGTTCCAAATACTAAGTCTACTGCTTTATATTTCTTCATAATTTCTTCAACAACGTGCTCTTCTTGAGCCATACAACCACAAACAGCGATCATTAAATTGGGATTCATTTCTTTGGCGTGTTTTAATCTACCAATCATTCCAAATACTTTATTATGAGCATTTTCTCGAATTGCACATGTATTTAAAATAACAAGATCCGCTGTTTCCATACTATTTGCTTCTTTATATCCCATATCTTCTAAAATTGCTTTTATATTCTCACTATCATGTTCATTCATCTGGCAACCATATGTCTTTACATAATAGAATAACCCTTCTCCTAAATGCTTTAATTCATGGTTTAAGATATATTCATTTGTCTTTGTTTTTACCTTTTCATTGGTACGCTTTTTTGCTTCCATTAAATTTGGTAGTTTCATTTTATCACCAACTTCCTTGTGTATTATAACACATTTCAAATACTTCTCAAAGACTTATCGTACAATTGTATCAGTTATAAGAAAGATGAAATCAAAATAAAAAGCAATAGTAAATTCTATCGCTTTTAAACTTCTTGAACAACAATTAAAATCATTGGTTTACATTCTGTTTCTTGATATAAGTATTTTCCTAACTTATCACGAATACCAGCTTTAATTTTATTGAATTCAATATAGTTTGGTTTTGTATTTTCATTGATTACTTCTAAAGAAATTTTTTCTGCTTCTTTAATTAAATCAATATTATCTTTTACATAAATAAAACCACGGGTTAAAATTTCTGGACCAGCTAAAATTTGTTTTGTAATACGATCAATGGTAGCACTTACAATCACAATTCCGTTATCACTTAATAGTTCACGATCTTTTAATACAAGTTCTCCAACATCTCCTACTGTTTTACCATCTACTAAAATATCATCTACTTTTACAGATTCATTTTTATCAATTAATTTTCCATCGATAAATGTTGCGATTTGTCCATTTAGTTTTAATAAAATGTTTTCTTCATTCATTCCCACTTGAAGAGCAACTTTCGCATTTTCTACTTGATGACGATATTCTCCAATGACTGGAAAATAATATTTTGGTTGCATTAATGAAATCATCATCATTAAATCTTCTGAAGAAGCATGTTGGTCTAAGTATTTCTTCCCCGATACTTCTACGAAATTCGCTCCAATTTTAGATATATTATCAAATATTTTCGCAACGGTTCTTTCCATTCCCTCATAAACAGGAGATGCGAATACAATGGTATCTTTATCCGTTAATTTTAAGAACTTATCATAACCTCTTAAAATACGTTTAATATTAGAATATGGTTTTTCTCTTTCGTCAGATACTAATACTAAAATATTTTTATCATTTAAATGTTTTAAATTTTGAATACGTGATTTATCAAATGACATATAGTGTTGATCAATGGCTGTATGAATTAAATGTTCTAAGTGTCTTCCCATAATAACGATATTACGATCGGTATCCATGATAGAATTAAATATTTCTTGAATACGATATAATTGTGTACTTGAAACATGGAAAATAACTCTTCCCTCATATTTATACAATGTCTCATTTACAAGCGATTGAATACGGTGTTGTGGAGAAGTAAATCCTTTTCTTGGTGCATATAATGATTCGCTCATTAAACATAAAACACCCTTTTTACCAATATAAGCAAGTTTCCCAATATCAGTTTGATAATTACCTACCATACTAGGATCAAACATAAAGTTTCCCGTATAGACAATTGCTCCTTGATCGGTATTTAAAACATATCCTACTGTATCTGGTACAGAATGACTTAAACTAATTGGAAATACACTATTCTTTCCAAAAATAATTTTACGATGTGCTTTAATTTCAATTAATTTTGCGGTTTTTATTTCTGAATTATCCAATTCTTCTTTTAATATTTCTAGTGTAAATTTGGTTCCATATATTTTTAGATTTGGTAAATCTTTTAAAATATCTGGTAATGCCCCTAATTGTTCATCATGTCCATGGGTAATAAATACTCCTTTGACATGGTCTATATTCTCTTTTAAATAGTCATAATTCGGTAAAATATAATCTACACCTAGCATATTATCATCTGCATTTTTTAACCCGGCATCAAATACAAAAATATCTTGGTCGACTTCTACAATATACATATTTTTACCATTTTCATTTAATCCACCAAGACTAAATATTTTTATTTTACTCAAA
>CALVKP010000075.1 GCA_944332735.1 uncultured Bacilli bacterium
TGGAAGCAGTAGAAAAAATTCCAATGGAAGTAACTGAAGAAGAATATGTTGGACGAAGAGATTTAAGAGATAAAGTAATCTTTACAATCGATGGAGCAGATGCGAAAGATTTAGATGATGCTGTTTCGATTGATAAATTAGAAAATGGTCATTACTTATTAGGAGTTCATATTGCCGATGTATCTCATTATGTAAAAGAAAATGGTGTTATTGATCAAGATGCATTTGAAAGAGGAACAAGTGTTTACTTGGCAGATAGAGTCATTCCTATGTTACCTCATAAATTATCAAATGGTATTTGTTCTTTAAATGGTGGTGTTGACCGTTTAACAATTAGTTGTGATATGGAAATAGATGAACAAGGAAATGTAGTTGATTATGATATTTATGAAAGCGTTATCAATTCTAAAAAGAGAATGACTTATAAAGCAGTAAATCAAATATTAGAAAAAAATATAGTAGAACCAGGTTATGAACCATTTGTAAATGATTTAAAAGAAATGGAAACACTTGCCCATATTCTCCGTAAAAATAAAGAAAAACGTGGTTATATCGATTTTGATATAGATGAAGCAAAAATTATTGTGGATGATAAAGGAGAAGCAATTGATGTTAAAGTAAGAGAAAGAGGTACTGGGGAAAAATTAATTGAAGATTTTATGATTGCTGCCAATGAAACAGTAGCGACACATATTTATTATATGGAACTTCCATTTATCTATCGTATTCATGGGAAACCAAATGAAGAAAAGATTGATAGTTTTGCTCAATTTTTAAAGACATTAGGAATATCTATTCAATATAAAAAAGATGATATTACACCAAAAGCAATGCAACAAGTATTAAATAGTTTAAGAGAAAATAAATTGTTTCATTTACTTTCTAGTCTTCTTTTAAGAAGTATGCAAAAAGCTGTATATGATAAAAATAATATTGGACACTTTGGTCTAGCAAGTAAATGTTATACACATTTTACATCTCCAATTCGTCGTTATCCTGACCAAACAGTACATCGTTTACTAAGAACTTATTTATTCAATAAAAAATTAGATCCAGAAACAATTCGTACATGGGATTTAAAATTAATTTCCATTGCGCAACATTCAAGTGAAAAAGAAAGAAATGCAATTAGTTGTGAACGTGAAGTAGACGATATGAAGAAAGCAGAATATATGATGAAACATATTGGGGAAGAATATGAGGGTATGATTACCAGTGTTCTTAACTTTGGTATGTTTGTAGAACTAGATAATTTAATTGAAGGTTTAATTGCCGATGAGAATATGAGAGGAGATACTTATTACTATGATGAATCTACATTCTCATATGTTGGAAAAAATAATGGTAAGAGATATCGCTTAGGAGATCGTGTAAAGGTAACTGTATTAAATGCCAATAAGGACAATAAAACTGTAGATTTTATTTTAAGCGAAATGAAAGATATGAAGAAAAATGAAAAGGAAGCATCTAATTAGATGCTCTCTTTATTTAAGGGGTGAATTATGACTTTATATTTAATCAGACATGGAGAAACAGATTGGAATTTAGAACATAAAATACAAGGGGATAGTGATATTCCATTAAATCAAACTGGAATCTTACAAGCAGAACAAGTAAAAGAAACATTAAAAGATATTCCATTTGATCTATGTTATACTTCTCCTTTAAAAAGAGCTTCTAAGACAGCAGAAATAATCATAGAAGGGAAATGTCCAATTATTTCTATTCCTGAGCTTACAGAGCGTGATTTTGGTAAAATAGAAGGGAATCCAATCACATCAGAACAATCTAAAAAATATTGGAATTATGAATTAAATTCTTATGATGAAGAAGTAGAACCTGTCAGGCACTTATTACATCGTACAAGAGAATTTTTAATAAAACTATTAAAAGAACATAAAGAACAAACCATTTTAATTGTTACTCATGGATCTACTTTAAGAGCCTTACATTATAATTTAATTGGCTATCAAACAAACGAAGACTTTATGAAATTCCAAGTAAAAAATTGTCAAATCTTTCAATATAAGATATAATGAAAACGTTGGTGATAACATGGAAATAGTTAATAGAAAAGCAAAATTTGACTATGAAATCATAGATACATATGAAGCTGGTATTGTTTTAACCGGAACAGAAATAAAATCTTTAAGACAAGGAAATGCCAATATCAAAGATAGTTATGCCGTTATTAGAAATAATGAAGCATATCTTTTAAACATGCATATTAGTATTTATAAAGAAGGAAATCAGTTTAATCATGATGAAACTCGTACCAGAAAATTATTATTACATAAAAAAGAAATCTATAAATTACGTGATAAAATTGCCTTGAATGGATATACCTTAATTCCATTAAAAGTATATTTTAGTAAAAATTATGCAAAAGTATTACTAGGACTTGGTAAAGGTAAAAAAAATTACGATAAAAGAGAAGCTATCAAAAAAAGAGATACAGAGATGTACCTCAAAAAAATGGTGAAATATTAATATGTCTTTGGACATATCAGACTGTTGACAAAGTAAATTTGTTAATAGTCTGAATAAAGGCTTATGAATAGCCTTTATTTTTTTATAATATGTTGTTTTTCAGGATGATCTTGAAACCATTTTTTCGCATAAGAACATGTTGCAATACATGTTCTTTTTTGGTTTAGAATTACTTCATAAGCATGTTGTAATAACGAATCTGCAATATGCATTCCACGAAACGAAGGATCTACATATGTATGATTGATATTAAGTAATCCATCTTGTTCAGGAAAAGTAACTTCTCCAATTATATTGCCATGATCCATTGCTAATACACGATTTTTCTCTTTGATATATTCCATATAACCACCTAGTAATATCATATAAAAATATAAAAGATAAGACAAGATTAAAGCGAAGCTTTTATTTTTTTATTTAATTCTTTTTGAAATAAATATTCTTCATATACTACTTGTTCAAATTTTTTGTAATATTTTATTAACAATTTTCTACTTTGTTCTAACTTTCTTTTATTTATTTCATTTGGACAATTTTGATAAATTTCTTGTAAATTTTCTATCTTTCGTTCTAATGGTTCAATTATAATTTTACAAAAGTCTTTCACGTCTTCATTAAACATATTCTTCCTCCAAGTCTTTAATTAAATTTATTCACATAATCATATTATTAGTATAACACATAATCAGGTTATGTAATTTGATAAATTTTAGATATTTTTATATATACTGTCAAGTATAGTAATAGGTGGTAGTAAAGATGAAATTAATAATACAAAAGAATCGATATACGAAAGGTGAAATTATTAAGATTTTAAGAGAATGGACAGGAAAAACACAAAAAGAATTTGCGCATGATATTGGAAAAAGTATGAATAGTATTCAGAAATATGAAGCAGATGAAGTCAATTATAGTATTCAAACACTGTTAGATATTGTTAAGAAAAATGGATTAGTAATTACAATTGAAAAGAAAAAATAAAAAGATAGAGGTATTTTTAGAAATGTGATAAAATGTAATTATATGATAATAGAGAAATGAAGTGTTATGTATGAAAAGATATCATAAAGTAAAAATACCAAAAAGTCCTAAAGCTTTTCTTGTTTCTTTGATTATGATTGGTATAGTAGGATGTTTTACTGCTTTTCAAAATGGTTTATTGAAACCTGAAAAAGAAGAAACACCAGTTTCTAAAGTATCTTATGATTTAGAAAATATTCTTCTATATCAAGGAAATGCTTATGTCATAATCAATCAAAATGAACCAGAATTTACTGAAGGTGATAACAACTTTGAAGGTGAAAAATATAGTGATTTAGATGTATTAGGAAGATGTGGAGTCGCTATGGCCCGTGTAGGAATAGATACAATGCCCGAAGAAGAACGTGGTAGTATTGGTATGATAAAACCATCAGGATGGCATACTGTAAAGTATGATATTGTGAGTGGAAAATACTTATATAATCGTTGTCACTTAATCGGATATCAATTAACAGGAGAAAATGCCAATGAAAAGAATTTAATTACTTGTACTAGAAGTATGAATACAACTGGTATGTTAGAGTGGGAAAATAAGGTAGCAGACTATGTAAAAGAGACCAAAAATCATGTATTATATCGTGTGACACCTATGTTTGAAGAAGATAACTTAGTAGCAACAGGAGTAGAAATTGAAGCAAAGTCAATAGAAGATAATGGAAAGGGAATTAAGTTTCATGTCTTTGTCTACAATGTTCAAGATGGAATAGAAATTGATTATAAGACAGGAGAGAGTAAATTAAAAGAATAAAAAAGATACTGCGGTATCTTTTTTACATAGGAAATCGTTTTTGATAATCAAAATATTCCCAAATACAATAAATCATAAAGCGAAAAAATTCAATCATAATATCCCTCCTCATCATTATCATTCTATAAATGGAGGAAGAATTCCTGCTGATTAGAAAAATTTCTTTCTATTTTTTTTATTATCTTTTTTCTAGTCTTCTTTTTATTAAAATAATTAAATCGACTGGAGGTTTTTCTAATTGATTTAATACTAGTAGGGCATCTTGTAATTTTGTTTTTGTTGAATAAGTATCTTTGATACGTTCTATTTCATAGTCTAATTCAAAATTAGAACTAGGATTTTGTTTCATAAATTGTGTTATATATTCTTTGATATCATGAAGAATATATTCTTTTAACTCATAGGAATCCATTTCCATAACTCCAAAATATCCACTAAGCATATATCGATAAGCATCTTCTATTTCAATCATAATATCACCTGTAAATTTATTTTATCAAAGAAATAAATGAAAAGCTATTGTTATCATGTGAAATTTAATAAATTCCTGATATACTATTAGTAAGGAAGTGCTTGTATGACTTATAAATATAAAAATTTTGAAGGTACCAACAACAAAACGATTGAAATCGTATCATCGGAATCAGCACTAAAATTATTAAAACGTAGTGGAAATGAAAACATAATCGTTTGTTTACCATTGTTATTACATATAGGTAAATTAGATAGTCTTACACCATTTAATAGACAGGAACTCTCTAAATATTATGCGGTAAATCATTCATTTAATTTTAATGATGATTTTAATAAATTAAAAGAAATTGTTAATAATTGTATAAAAATTAGAGTTTGGTCAAGTCATTTAGATAGTGATGATTATTGTTTATTGCTATTGATATGTTATTTATTTCATGATAAAAAAATTAGTGTTATATTTTCTGATGAATCAGATTTATATGCCCCAACAATTACGGCATTATCAGAAAAAGAGATTTGTGATTTAAAGAAAAGAGAACATATATTAACAAAATTAAGCAAAGATGATTATTGTAATCAGTGGAAAAAAATTGTGAAGGAGAATAAGGAATTAAGATATATGGTAAATGGAGTGGTTATATCTTGTGACATGGATTATTTTAAGCGTGAAATTATTGATAGATTAGAAAAAAGTGGGAAAACATATCTTTTCCGTTTAATCACAAATTTAATGACGAATCCACCAATTCCAAATATATCATTTCCTGATATTTTCTATAAGTATTTAATTGAAAGACTAGAAAAAGAAGGCATTATAAAAAGTTTTATAATAGATGGAAAGAAATATGTAGAATTAAATCAATAAAGTTATGGATTATTTTATAAAAAAACTTTAAAGCAATTAAGCTTTAAAGTTTTTATATGCATTATGTAAATAATAATATGGAATTGCTAAGAATACAATATTGATAATGATCATTACTATGTTGTCTTGAACATGTAAGAAAGTAATTAGCTGAGGAATAAATAAAAGAATTCCACATAATACAGTTAATATAGATTTCTTATTAGATAATAACAAACCGATTATTCCTGCTAAAACTTGAAATGCAGCTCCACAATAAGTTGCTATTAAAATAATAAGAGCATGTTCAGCTGAAATACCAGTTGCTTCAATATCTGCTTCACCAATCAAAAAATAAGTACTGATAATTGATATAACTCCTAATAAGATTTGAATAACACTAGCAATACGTAAATGGTTAGATCCACTTCTCATATAATACCCCCTTAAATGTATTATAACACGTACTATAGTGAGTATAAAGATATGAATCTGAAAATTTTGATATCTTTGTAAAAAATAATTATGAGATTTATGCTTTCTATAAAGAAAATTATCTGTAAGATATTTCTGTTTCTTTTGCTAGAAAATACTTGATTTTAACATGATTGGATGGTTATAATAGAGTGCAAAAAGCAATGCTGATGTAGAAAATATTTGTATTATGAATAGAAAAGAGTGGAAAAAGATGAAATCTGGATTTAATCAAGAGCAAGAAGAATTAAGACCTATATATGAAAAAGTAAAATCGTTATTATCACCAAAGGAACGTCAATTTTTAGAACTTTACTTTTCATCATCATTTAATAAAGAATTTTATCAAAAAGTAAAACAAGAATTAGGAATTACTTTACGTTATATACGTGGCAGAAAAAGGAACCTTTTAAATGAATTAAAAGAGTGTCGTGATAATTATGATGCATGGATAGAAAAAAGAAATAGACCAAGCAAAAAATTAAGACAAGAACAAGAAGCGTTCAGGCCTATATATGAAAAGGCAAAACCATTATTGCCACCAAAAACAGGTAAATTTGCAGAGCTTTATTTCACATCCACTTCTTATAAAGAAATCTATCAAAAAACAGAACAAGAATTAGGAATGACTAAACAACATACTCGTAGTCAGAAATGGTATCTTTTAAAAGAGTTAAAAGAATGTCACGATGATTATGATAGATGGGTTCAAAAAAAGCAAAGAGGTATCAGTCAATATGGATCAAACCAAAAACAAGAAAACAATAACAAGCATGTAAAGACAAAAGAAGAGTATGAAAATTTATATTATCTGTATCAGCCATATATTCCGTTAGAATATCAACAAGAGTTTGAATTTTGGTTAAAACAAAGTACAGAACCTATATCTGAGAAATGTATTGTAGTAAAGAAGTATTTATCTTGCTGTGATCTTGCGATGCATAAGCAACAAAGTCTACCAAATTTTCAACAGTGGATTATAACTTATGGGAAGAAAACTAAGTTAAAAAAAGATGTAACAATAGAATTTTTAAATTCAATTTCAAGAGAAGAAATTATGATTCTTATTTCGCAGTTACAATCAATACCAGATAATGATACTTATCATAGATTATATGAATTTTATGGTATTAATACAACACGACATTCTGTTGAACAACTACATGAAATGTATCCTGAATTATCTATTCTTACTATTAAAAATGAATTGAAAAAGACAGTAATCTCTATTCAAAAAAAGGTGTCAGAGCTTCTTTTGAAAAAAAAGATATGGGAAAGAGAAAGACAAGAATTACTTTCTAAATTTACATTTTCCAGTTTTGAGTTAGGAAAATTAGAAGCAATATGTATCAACTATTATTATGGATTTACAGTTGCACCAATTTCACTTTCTGAGATTTCTAAAAAAGTTTATTATAATGAACAACAAGTAGAAAAATTTATCAATCATGCGAAATTAATATTGATGCAATCTAAGGTGGCGAAAAATCCGGTTATTCTAGCATCCGTTGAAAAAATTTCTAATGTGAATGAGAAAAATATATTACAATTACAAGATAAAGATTTTAGAGCATTACGTTTAATGGTTCAGCAAACACTTACAATGGATAAAATGGAATTAAGTTCTGTCCAAGAGAAACTCTTAACGCTTTTCTTTGGTTTTCCCGATAATCCTATTAAGAGTTCTAAAGAGATTGCTTTCATGTGTGGATGTACGGAACAAGATGTACGTATATATTTAATTGAAACAATCAGATATGTTTTAAATTATATATCAAAAGAAACATTAGAGTCAGAATTTCATGAAAGTCAAATAGAAAAACAATTAACGCATACTTTTAAATCATAGAAAAGAGCGCTTATCGTGCTCTTTTCTTGTAAAATAAATATAAAATTTTTACATTGTTTTAGTAGCAACATCATTATAGCTATTGTTTTTTTTCAAAAGTTCTTCAACTACATATAATACTGATTTCGATATTGTTTTATGATTTATGTTAAAATTATTTTTTCTTTCAAGATCTATTTGGTAAATAAGCATCATATCATATTTGTATTATAATGAAAAATATTGTGATTTCATGATGTAATTAATCTGTGATAATGTCATAGTATAATTAACTTGATTCATATTTCTTATTCTATTAGTTGCAAATAATTGGTAATAAAATTTTTTTTAATCCATTTTTGTTAATTACAGGAATTATAAATATAAATCTTTCTTCTAGGTTGATTTTTTCATATAAACGAAAAAATCAATCAGAAATGATTGATTCCTATATCAAAAGTTCGTGCTTTTCGAACAAATTTCTAAAATGGTGGAGCTGAGGAGAGTCGAACTCCTGTCCAAATATAAAACTCCCTAACCATCTACAAGTTTAGTTCACAGATATTGTCCTTATAAAAATTAGATGTGAACGTCTATTTTATAAGTAAGCTTGTATGATTCGTTATTATTTCCAAGCTAAATAATAATATATCCTATTTTTATCGAGCCCTTATAAATTCCCAATAGGAGAAAGAATTAAAAGAGCCATTCTTGCACTTTTCTTAGGCAAAAGTAGGAGTAACGAAAGCGCTACTTAATCTACTAAGAATGTTAGTTAATTTATTTTTTCCAGTTATTTTCTGTTT
>CALVKP010000076.1 GCA_944332735.1 uncultured Bacilli bacterium
GAAGAAAAAGAAATGACGAATGCAACTACAACAAGAAAAGAAATAACAGATCTTACAACATTGACATTAGATGTCAATCTAACCCAACCAGGAGCCAGTGCAACATATGATGTCGTTGTAGAGAATCAAGGGGATTTGGATGCCGTACTATCTAAAATAGATGGAATTAGTGAAAGTAATAGCAAAGACCCAAAATCAATTAAAGTAAGCGTAGAAAATATTAAAACAGGAGATTCATTACTTGCAGGAGAAGAGAAAACATTTCAAGTAAAAGTATATTGGGATGCCAGTGTAGATTTCAGTGAAACAAATATGCAAAAAGAAATAGAAATTACACTTACATATGAACAAAGTGATAATGGAGTACCATTACCACCAAAACCAGGAGAAGGAGAAAGTATTGGTGGACAGAATGTAGAAGTAGTAACCTCAGGAGATGGACTCTATGAAGATCAATATGAAACAGGAAGATATATCTATCGTGGAAGTGAACCAAATAACTATATACAGTTTAATAATGAATTATGGAGAATAGTAGCAAAAGAAACAGATGGAACATATAAAATCATCAGAGATGAATTATTACCACAAAATGAAGGATATACAACAATGGCATATGACGTAGAAGATCATCGCTCAACAGAGAATAATACATACTGTACACAACCATATAATGGTTGTGGAGTATACGCAGCAGTATCAGGAACATTCCAAACACCAGATGGAAGATATAGTGGAACAGTAACAGAGGATTCGAGTATCAAAGAATATTTAAATAATACATACTATCCAACGTTAAATGGAATTGCGAAAACGCAAATACAGTCTCATACATTTAATATAGGAAGTGTCCAATACTTAGATCAAAGTGGAAACGATAGTATTGAGAAAAATATAGCAGGAGAGAAGATGTACAAGTGGACAGGCAACGTAGGACTAATCAACGTGAGTGATGTATTAAAAGCAAGTACGAATACCGCATGCAAATCAGCAACAGACCAATCAAATAAGTTAATACAAGATACACCAGAGATAACATGTGATAGTAATTATTTATTAGATACATTACCAGACCTAACAGGATACTGGACGATCAATGCATTTTCTGCGGAGTCTGTTGACGACTCGGGCACTGCCTGGGATGCGGTTCGTGTCGCTGGGTTGGCCGGGCTTGTTTCCGACTCTGCGTACTTTGACAACATTCGTGGGGCGCGTCCAGTAGTCTTCCTAAAATCCTCTATCCAAATCACTGGAGGAGATGGAACGAAATCAAATCCATTTGTAATCGCATGAGAGAAGTAAAATTCTCTCTTTTGTTTACACTTATTTTTAGAGAAGTACTACCAAAAACTTGAAAAAATTGGTATAATGTATGATAGGTGATACTATGAATAAGACTAAGATAGTTGCAACCATAGGTCCTGCTAGTCAAGATAAGAATGTTTTAAAACAAATGATTTTGGCTGGTCTTGATGTGATTCGTATTAATATGAGTCATGCAGATGAGAAGTTCTGTGATGATATTATTAAGAAAGTAAATGATTTAAATCAGGAGTTAAATACGAATGTTGCTATCATGATGGATTTAAATGGTCCGACGTTGGTTGTAAATCATCTACATGAGAAACAGCTTACTTTAAAGATGGATGATGTGATTGAAGTTTATGCTGATAAACCAGTAGATGGGAATCATGCGATATCGATTTCTTATGATCATTTAAAAGATGATTTAAAATATAATTCCCATTTGGTATTAGGGGATCATGAAGTGATTTTAAAAGTAATTGATAAAAGTGATGAGGTAATTACTTGTAAAGTAGAAAAAGAAGGAACGATTATCAATGGGATGAAAGTGATTTCTCCTGATTGTAAATTAAATTTTCCATTTTTAACGGAGAAAGATAAAAAAGATATATTATATGCTCATAAACATAAAGTTGATTTTTTAGCACTTTCATTTGTGATGAGTAGTGAAAATGTATTAGAAGTGAATGATTTATTAATACAGATGAATGATAATCGTATGTCTATTTTAACGAAAATAGAAACAGAAGAAGCTGTGAATGAAATAGATGAAATTATTCGTGTATCTGATGGAATTTTAATTGCTAGGGGAGATTTAGGGGTATCTCTTCCAGTGGAGAGGATTCCTGGTATTCAAAAAATGATTATTCATAAGTGTCATAATGAAGGAAAGGTTAGTTTAGTAGCGACTGAGTTTTTGGCAAGTATGGAAAATAATAATCATCCAACGCGTGCTGAAGTATCAGATATTGCGAATGCGGTATTAGATGGTGTTGATGCGGTTGTATTATGTGGAGAAACTACGATTGGGAAGTATCCTATTGAAGCATTAACGATGATGGAAAAGGTAATCGAAACGGCGGAAGAAGATATTCCTTATTTTGAATTATTAGATAATGCGATGCGTACAGAAGAAGAGGGAATTACTGGTTCTTTAGCTTATAGTGTTGCGACAACAGCAAGTCGTTTAAAGTGTGTAGCGATTGTAACACCTACTGTATCTGGGTATACGGCTCGTCGTATTAGTCGATTTAGACCCATTTGTCCTATTATAGCTTTATCGGAAGATGAAGCAGTGATAAAACAATTATCTTTGTATTTTGGAGTATATGGGTTAAAGATTAAAGAATTTACTTCCTTTGATATGATGATGAGTGAATCATTAGAAGTATTAAAACAATTTATGGATACAAAAGAGCATGATAAAGTCATTATTACAGGTGGATATCCATTTAAAAAAGTAAAGAATACAAATTTTATGAGAATAGAAGAATTGTAAAGGGGGGATACATATGTATCCATTAGGTAGTCAATTTGAATTTGATAAAACAAAAGGAGTTGCCAATCAAAAAGCTGTTTTTCAAGGAGAAAAGTATCGCATTACGGTTTTAACAGAACGTTTGATACGTTTGGAGTATCAAGAAGATGGTAAGTTTGAAGACCGTTTGACAGAGATGGTAATTAATCGTAGTTTTCCACTTCCGAAATTTCAATTTAAAGAAGATGCGGTATCGTTAGAAATTTCTACGAAATATTTTCAATTATTTTATTTAAAAAACAGATCGTTTGTTGGTTCTAAAATGAATCCGATTAGTAATTTACGTATTAATTTAGTAAATAGTGATCGTATTTGGAACTATGGTCATCCTGAAGTACGTAATTATGGTGCTCCAGGGATTAGTATGGATACAGATGAAAAGTTTGGAAAAGGACTTTATTCTGCGGATGGTTTTGCTACGATTGATGATTCTAATGGATTAGTAATTGAAGATGGTGGAACTTTAACAAAGAGAACTACAAAAGGAATTGATGTTTACGCTTTCTTTTATTTAAAAGATTTCGCTCTTTGTCTAAAAGATTATTTTGGTTTAACTGGTTTTCCATCTTTAGTACCACGTTATGCATTAGGAAATTGGTGGAGTCGTAATATTAATTATAATGAAGAACAAGTAGAGAATTTAGTACAAGAATTTGATGATAATGAGATTCCTCTATCTATTTTACTGTTAAATAAAGATTGGCATAAACAAGATGAAAAGAATCAAAAATATGCTGGATTTTCTTTTCAACCAGATCGTTTTTCAAAACCAGAGGCTATGGTTCAATTTTTGCATTCCAAGGGAATTCGTTTAGGGCTTACTTTAAATGGATTTGATTCTATTTATAATTATGAGAATTATTATAGTAAAGTGATTGAATATCTGAGAGCAGATGAAAAGGGGAGAATTCCATTTCAAATGTTTGATTCGAAATTTATTGATGTTTATTTAAAGATTTTAATTCATCCACTTGATAATATGGGAATTGATTTTTATTTCTTAGATATGGCAGATATGAAACGACTGGATGATTTAAGATTATTACAACACTATCATTTCTATGATATGAGACGTAATTTTAAACGTCGTCCAATGGTTTTATCTCGTAATACCAATTTAGCGCCTCATCGTTATCCTGTTTTATATTCAGGAAAAACAATTGTCAGTTGGGATACATTAAAGAAAGTTCCACTTTATAATGCTAGTGCATCTAATATTGGGGTATCTTTCTGGAGTCATGATATTGGAGGATATTATAAAGGAATTGAAGATAATGAATTATATACTCGTTTTGTTCAACTAGGAACATTTAGTCCTATTTTAAAACTAGGTAGTGAAGCTGGTAAGTATTATAAAAGGGAACCTTGGCGTTGGAGTGTAAAAACTTATCGTATTGCCAAAGATTATTTACAATTACGTCATCGTTTAATTCCATATTTATATGCTGAAAGCTATAAATATTCTAAGTATGGTATGCCAATTGTACAACCGATTTATTATCAAATGCCAGAATTATATGATGATGATCTTTATAAAAATGAATATTTCTTTGGAACAGAGTTATTTGTTTGTCCAATTATTTCTAAAAAAGAATATTTAATGAATCGTGTAATTCATAAGTTTTATATGCCAAATGGTACTTGGTATGACTTTATGACAGGTAAGAAATTCCCTGGTGGTAAGAAATATGTATCGTTCTTTAAAGATGAAGATTATCCTGTATTTGCGAAATCTGGTTCGATTATTCCTTTTGGAACACATGAGAATATGAATGATACCACACCACCTAAGGATATGGAAATTCATATTTTCCCGGGTAAAAATAATCAATATAATTTATATGAAGATGATGGTGTTAGTGATTTATATCGTCAAGGATATTATTTATTAACGTCTATTGATTATAACTATTTACCAAATAACTATACTGTTATTATTCGTGCGATTGAAGGTAAAAGTGGAATTATTCCTGATAAAAGAAATTATAAAATTCGTTTCCGTAATACGAAACAAGCAGATGATGTGGTTGTATTCTTTAATGAAAACCAAATTAAATCTAATTCTTGGATTGAAGGAACAGATTTTATTGTCGAAGTAACAGATGTTCCTACGATTGGTCAATTAACGATTAATTGTAAGGGAAAAGATATTGAGATTGATGCCTTACGTTTAATTAATGATGATATTGAATCTATTATTAATGATTTACAAATTGAAACAGAAATGAAAGAGATTATTGATTCTATTTTATTTAGTAATTTACCAATTAAGAAAAAGAGAATTGAAATTCGTAAGTTAAGAAGAAAAGGATTAGAGAGAAAATTCGTTCGTTTATTCTTAAAATTACTTGAATATATTGAACAAATATAATATAATAAACGTGTTTTATGGAAAAACTATGAAGAAGAGTAGTAATAAATATGGAATGGAAAGAGAAGATGTGGTTGGTGAAAACATCAGATATCCAGTTTATGAACTTGCTTTGGAGTTGTCTTATGACCGGTTCATACCGTTAACATGATCAAGTGCATAAAGTATTATGAATTAAGGTGGTACCGCGGTGATTCCGTCCTTAAACGAGTAATACTTTTTTATGTATAAAAGGAGGGATAAGTTGGAAGATATTATTTTATTTGTTTTTACATTTTTACTTGTATATGGAATCTATGCGCTTATGATATTAAATAGTAAGAAGCGATTAGAAGCCTATAAGAACAGTGTAGAAATGAGATTATTAGAAAATAAATATAAAGTAAATGTGAAAAAGTTTGAGTTTAAAAAATTAGCGCGTACAGTACTCGTTGTAAATACATTAGATATATGTATTACCGCTGCACTTGCTTGTTTATTTCCTAATTGGATATTACAATTTGTAGCAGGTTTTTTCATTTTATTATTTATGATTTTAATTAGTTATAGTATATTAGGACATTATTTAAAGAGACAGGAAGGAAAGATGTAATATGTATGAAGCAAGAAAAGTAGAAGAAAAATGGCAAAAGTATTGGGATGAGAATGAAACGTTTAAAACGGATGTGTGGGATTTTTCTAAGCCTAAGTTTTATTGCTTAGATATGTTTCCATATCCATCAGGACAAGGTCTTCATGTAGGGCATCCAGAGGGATATACTGCTACAGATATTATTTCTCGTTATAAACGTATGAAAGGATTTAATGTACTTCATCCAATGGGATGGGATGCGTTTGGACTTCCAGCAGAACAATATGCGATTAATACAGGAAATCATCCTGCAGGATTTACAGAAAATAATATTCAAACATTTAAACGTCAGTTAAAAATGTTAGGTTTTTCTTATGACTGGAGTAAAGAAGTATCTACTGCTGATCCTAAATTTTATAAATGGACACAATGGATATTTAAACAGTTATATGAAGATGGATATGCGAAATGTGTTGATATGCCAGTTAATTGGTGTGAGGAATTAGGAACCGTACTTGCCAATGACGAAGTGATTGATGGTAAAAGTGAACGTGGAGGATATCCAGTGATTCGTAAGAATATGAGACAATGGGTATTAACAATTCCAAAATATGCAGAAAAATTATTAGAGGGATTAGAGAAGATCGATTGGCCAGAATCAACCAAAGAAATGCAGAAGAACTGGATTGGTAAGTCAGTAGGAGCTCATGTTGATTTTAAAATTGCAAACACAGATTTTACATTTACAGTATTTACAACAAGACCAGATACATTGTTTGGAGCAACTTATTGTGTTATGGCTCCAGAACATGAATATGTAGATCAAATTACAACAGAAAAGCAGAAAGATGCAGTTACTGCTTATAAGGTGGAATGTGCGAAAAAGTCTGACTTAGAGAGAACAGAGTTAAATAAAGAAAAAACAGGTGTATTTACTGGTGCTTATGCGATTAATCCAGTAAATGGAAAAGAAATTCCAATTTGGATTAGTGATTATGTATTAGCAGGTTATGGTACAGGAGCGATTATGGCAGTACCTGCTCATGATACAAGAGATTATGAATTTGCGAAAAAGTTTGATATTCCAATTATTCAAGTTTTAGAGGGGGGAGATATCTCTAAAGAAGCTTTCACTGAAGATGGAATTCATATTAATTCTGAATTTTTAAATGGACTTGGTAAACAAGAAGCAATTGATCAAATGATTGCTTGGTTAGAAGAACATCACGTAGGTAAAAAACAAATTAATTACCACCTTCGTGATTGGATTTTTGCTCGTCAGAGATATTGGGGAGAACCAATTCCAATTGTTCATTTTGAAGATGGTAGTATGAAAGCATTAGATGATTCTGAATTACCACTTGTTCTTCCAGAATTAGAAGATTATCGTCCAAGTAAGAATGGAGATTCACCACTTGAAAAAGCAACGGATTGGGTACATGTAACAAAAGATGGAAAGAAAGCAAAAAGAGAAACTTCCACCATGCCAGGAAGTGCAGGATCTAGTTGGTATTTCTTAAGATATATTGATCCAAATAACGATCGTGAGATTGCTGATAAAAAATTATTAGAACATTGGATGCCAGTTGATTTATATGTTGGTGGTCCAGAACATGCGGTAGGACATTTACTATATTCTAGATTTTGGAATCATTATCTATATGATAAAGGAATTGTTCCTGTAGAAGAACCATTCCAGAAATTACGTCATCAAGGAATGATTTTAGGATCAAATGGAGAAAAGATGAGTAAATCTCGTGGTAATGTGATTAATCCTGATGATATTGTAAAAGAATATGGAGCAGATACGCTTCGTGTTTATGAAATGTTTATGGGACCATTAGAAGCAAGTAAACCATGGGATACAAAAGGTGTAGAAGGAGCTAGAAGATTCTTAGATCGTGTTTATCGTTATTTTGCAGAAGAACATCACATTCGTGAAGAAGAAAATAAGAACTTAGAAAAAATATATCACGCTACTGTAAAAAAAGTAACGAATGATTATGAAACATTAAACTTCAATACGGCAATTAGTCAAATGATGATTTTTGTAAATGCGATTTATAAAGAAGAATTTATCCCAAAAGAATATGCTGAAGGATTTATGAAGTTATTAAGTCCTGTTGCTCCTCATATTGCAGAAGAAATTTGGCACGAATCATTAGGACATGAAGATACAATTACTTATGAAGCATGGCCAACTTATGATGAAAGTAAGTTAACAGAAGATACTTATACGATGGTTGTTCAAGTAAATGGTAAGGTAAGAGGAAAAATAGAAGTAAATACAAATGCTTCTAAAGAAGAAATGGAAAGTTTAGCTATGAGTATTGAAAATGTCAAAAAGAATGTCGAAGGAAAAGAAATTGTAAAAGTTATCACAATTCCTTCTAAATTAGTAAATATTGTAGTAAAATAGAAAGTATATGTTTTTTACATATACTTTTTACGTTTTATAAGAAGGGTGGGGTTTAATGGAACAAAAAGCAATTAAATTAAGTGAACGTTTTTTTGAAACAATGGTTGGTAGATATGCGCAAGCTTATCGTGAAACAGGAAATGTATTATCTTTGGTTGATACCATTTTAGAAGCAATTACAGAAAGTATTATGAATAGTGGGATTAGTTTAAAAATTAAACATGATTTTGAATGTTATTTTTTTGATAGTTCTAATATTCCGAATCGTTTAAAGATTTCTCAAACAGTAAAAGAAGATGGTATGACACCAATTTCATTTGAATTAAAAGAAGGTAGTAATCGTTTTCAAATTAGTGAAAAGAAAGTTATACTAGAAGTAAAGTGTGATAATATACTTCGTAAAGTAGAATATCAAGCAAAAAAGCCACAGGAATTAGTAGTAAAAGATTATTATATAAATGGAAAAAAGAAAGAAGCAAGAGATGTTACTGTTTCGACGTTTGATGCATATGGTTATGAGCAACATCGTCTCAATAAAACGATTGTTATTGCAAATGGTAAAACTAATTTAGAAAAAAAGAATCCAAAAACAATTTCAGAAGTAAGTGAGTGGTATCGTAATCCGGAACATCAAGAACAAGTGATCGTGACAGAATGTGAGATTTGTTCTAATGATGGAAAAGAAGAAATTAATCAAGTACAAACAAATATTTATTATTTAGAACCAAATGATATGCATCTATTAGATGATTTATATCATGGTAATGGATTATTAATGGAAGATGAGGAGTCTGATTATTACGATAGTATCAGTTACTTATTTCCTGATCATAAGATGAAAGAATTAAAAAAATAATTCTTTTTTTGTTTCTTGATACTTTATTAGAAATTGGATATAATAAATTTGAGGTTATAGTATGGAAACAGATTTATATCATTATGAACATGAATTATGGAATCAAGGAATAGAATATATTGGGGGAGTAGATGAAGTAGGAAGAGGTCCTTTGATAGGACCTGTTGTAACTGCTTGTGTTGTACTTCCTCATGACTTTTCACTTCCAGGATTAACAGATTCTAAAAAGCTAACAGAAAAGAAGAGGGAAAAGTTTTATGATTATATTATGGAACATGCGATCGCAGTAGAAATAGGGATGGATTCTCCAGAGAGAATTGATGAGATTAATATATATCAAGCTTCGAAAGAAGCAATGATAAAAGCAATTCATAAAGTAGAAGATAAAATACCACTACAATA
>CALVKP010000077.1 GCA_944332735.1 uncultured Bacilli bacterium
AATTTATTCTTATGAATTATTCCACTTTTATGATGTCGATTATATTATAAGAATAGGAACTGCTGGTAGTTATCAAACTGACTTAAATGTATATGATGTGTTATTAGTAGAAGAAAGTTATAGTGATTCTAGTTATGCACAAGTACAAAATGGAAGTACTCAGGATATAATTAGAGCCTCTCAAATGTTAAATCAGAAAATGATAGAGGTTGCAAAGCAAATGAATCAACCGCTTGTTACAGGACGCGTTTACAGTACCGATGTTTTTTATAAAAATCAAAATGATCGTTTTCAAATAGCGGAGAAACATCAGTGTCTTGCTTGTGAAATGGAATCTTTCGCACTATTTCATAATGCGAATATTACAAACAAACAAGCAGCCTGTTTATTAACAATATCTAATCATTTTATTACAGGAGAAGAAACAACCCCACAAGAAAGAGAAAAGAATCTTACGAAAATGATTGAACTAGCATTAGAAGTAGGTGCTAAGTTATGATGATGTATCAAACATTTCCAAAAGTGGAACTCCATCTTCACTTAGATGGTTCTATGAGGATACAAACTGCTTGTGAACTGTTACAATTAAAAGAAGAAATTGTCAAAAAAAAGATGGAAGCTCCGATTTCATGTGATAGTCTAACAGATTATTTACAAGTATTTGATTTACCCATTTCATTATTACAGACAAAAGAGAATTTAACGAGAGTTACAAAAGAATTAGGTGAAGATTTAAAACAAGATGGAGTGATATATGCTGAAGTACGTTTTTGTCCCTTATTACACATTCAGAAAGGATTAACACCACAGGAAGTTATAGAGGCAGTATTAGAAGGTATTTCAAAGGCACCCGTAAAAATGAATTTAATATTGTGTATGATGCGTCATTTTTCTTTAGAACAAAACCAAATGATTATTAAACTTGCCCAACAATATCATTTACCACTTGATCTAGCAGGAGATGAAGCGAAGTATCCTACCGAACATTTTTCTTCCTTGTTTTCAGAAATCAATCAATATCATATTCCGTTTACAATCCATGCCGGAGAAAGTGGAAATATAGATAGTTTACAAGCAGCATTTTCCTTTCAAGCAAAAAGAATTGGTCATGGAATTCAAGTAGTAAATAGTGAGGCTTTATTACAAGAAGCTGATCAACAAAAAGTTCATTTTGAAATTTGTCCTACGAGTAATATTCAGACAAAAGCTGTTTCATCTTATGAGAAACATCCAATCGCACAATTATATAAAATGGGATATTCACTTTCTGTTAATACAGATAATCGTACTGTATCTCATATTACCTTAAGTGAAGAATATGAGAAATTAGCGCATACTTTTCATTGGAATCAAGAAGATTTTAAAAAAATTAATTTCAATGCAATTGATGTCGCATTTTTAAATGAAGAAGAAAAAGAAAAACTAAAAGCAATTATAAAAGCCGTTTAAAACAAATAAAAATACGTACAATAAAAAAGAGGTGAGATGTTGTGAAATATTATGATTATGATTTATTACCATTTAAAATTCATGTAATACAAACAAATCGTTTTAAAACAGTGAGTGTACAAGTTAATTTTTATCGTACGATAAAAAAAGAAGAAATTACGAAAAGAAATGTTTTATGTGCTCTATTAGGGAGTACCACAAAAGCTTATCCGAAAGAACGATTTATGAGTATGAAACGACAAGAGTTATATGCAGCTGGATTTGGTTGTACGAGTATGAAGAATATTAATGAAGCAGTATTACGTTTTCAAACTGATTTTTTAAATGAGAAATATACTGAGTCTGGTATGTTAAAAGAAACATTAGACTTTTTTATCTCTATGATTATGGAACCTAATGTAACAGATGGAAAATTTGACGAAGAGCAATTTCATCTGGTAAAAAAACGTATTAAAAAGAATATTTTACAAGCCCAAGAAAATAATCGTTATGTAGCAGAAAGAAGAATTTCAGAAATTATGTGTCCAAATACACCACTGGCATATTCTTCACTAGGGACCATTGATGATTTAGAACATATTACCAATGAAGAATTATATCAATATTATTTAGAAGTATTACAAAAAGATACCATTGATATTTATATTTGTGGTGATGTAGATCCTGTTTGGATGAAAGATTATTTTTTAGAAAATTTAAAAATAAAAACAACAAAAAAACCATTTACTTTTCAATCATTACAAGCTACTAATATTAGAAAGCGTTCTCGCACTATTGTTGAGAAAAAATATGCAGAACAAAGTAATTTAGTGATTGGATTTAAAATAGATCCATTAACTCCTTTTGAAAGAGATTATGTCGCACCTATTTATACACAGATCTTAGGTGGGTCATCAAATTCTAAATTATTTCGTATCATTCGTGAAAAACACTCATTATGTTATACCATTCATTCTAATATTTATGGCTTTGAACATTTAATGTTAATCCACGCTGGTATTGATGCGAAAAATTTTAAGAAAACAGTAGAATATATTAAAAAAGCATGGAAAGAAATGGAAAAGGGAAAATTTGACGAACAAGATATTCAAAATTATATTCAACTATATTATTATTCTTTAGATGAAGTATATGATTCACCAAATAGTTTAATTCAAATATATAGTTCTCATATCCGTCGTCATATGGATTTAATAGATGAGAAAAAAGAGAAAATTCAAAAAGTAACAAAAGATATGGTAGTAAAATTAGCTCATAAAATCCATTTAGATACAATCTATTTATTGGAAGGAGATCAAACTCATGAATAAAGTAATATTAAAAGGACTTGATTTAACTTGTTATCAAGAAACTTTAAAAAACGGATTACATGTTTTTGTGATTCCTTTTGATAAAGTAAATGGAAAATATGCAACATTATCGACATCGTTTAACTCTACGGTAGTAGAATTTGTACCAAAAGGAAAAACAAAATTTCGTAAAGTACATGCTGGTATTGCTCATTTTTTAGAACATCAAATGTTTTCTCAAACCAATCGTGATAATCCGATGAAATTTTATAATGAACATTCATGTGATTGTAATGCTTTTACTTCTAAAAAGAAAACATCTTATGTTTTCTCAGGAACAAACTTTTTTGAAGAAGGATTAAATTTTTTACTTGATTATGTACAAGATCCAGCGATTACCGAAGAAACAGTCGCAAAAGAAAAAGGAATTATTACAGAAGAGTTAAAAATGTATCAAGATCGTCCTGATTCAGTATTGTATGATCGTATTTGTTTTAATACATTTCATGTTCTACCGTTTCGTTATCCAATTGGAGGTAGAGTAGAAGATGTCGTAAATACAACAAGAGATGAAATTATGGATTGCTATCATACTTTTTATCATCCTGAGAATATGTTTTTAGTCGTAACAGGAAATGTGAATCCAGAAGAAGTGATAGAGTTAGTAAGAAATAATCAAGAACATAAAACCTTTGAGAAAATAGAATTACCATTACACATAAAAAAAAATAAAGAACCTGTCACAGTATATAAAGAATTTGAAAAAATTCAGATGGCTGTTTCTATTCCAAAAATATGTATTGGTATTAAAGTAGATGTGAGTCAATTTTCAGAAGAAGAAAAAGAAAAAATATCTTATTATTTAAATTTTGCTTTTTGGATAAATTTTGGAGCTACTTCTGATTTTAAAGAAGAAATGATTCAAAAAGGTATTTTAACGCGAGGAATTAATTATTCTAAAGAAAGAGTAGAAAATTTCTTTTTTATCAATTGTACAGTTGATACACCTCGTTATGAAGAGTTATTACAATATTTTAATAAACAATTAGAACAATTAACTTTATCAGAAGATGAATTAAAACGTATGAAACGCGTTATGATTAGTAATTATATATTTCAGAGTGATGATTTATACAATATGAATCAACAAATTATGTATGATTATTTATATTATGGCAAAATAAAAGAAGATGCTTTATCTGAAATACGTGCTTTAAATCAAGATGAGTTTTATCAATACATGAGTAAATTAAATTTACAACATCGTAGTGTTGTGGTAATAGAACCATTACAGTAATACAAATTGTATTACTTTTTAACAGAAACAGGATATCTCTTGTTTCTATTGCATTTATTTAAAAATTTGTTTATAATGACACTAGAGGATGATTATATGAAGAATAAAAATGGATTTACTATGGTAGAACTATTAGCAGTTCTAGTAGTATTAGCAGTTATTACTGCAATTACTATGCCAGTTATCACGAGTACTTTAAAAGCAAGTAGAGAAAGTTCTTACGATAGACAGTTAGAAGTAATTATAGATGGAGCAAAATCATATGGAGCAAAAAATATTGGTAATTTACCAAGTGTAGGTAGTTCTAAAACAATTACATTACGTGATTTAAAAGATGAAGGTTTTGTAGAAGAAGATATTACCAATCCAGAGACGAAAAAATTATTTGCTGATACGATGGAAATTCGTATTGCAAATAATAATGGAGATATAGAATATACCATTGTAGAATCAACAATTGAAGATCAAGAGTAGAAAATTAGAAAAAGTATTCCCTTTTTCACATATTTGTGTTAAAATGAAGTATAGTATGGAGCTATGTAAAGTTTCCAAGGATAAACAAGGAGGAATTAGTGTGGGATTTAGTTTAAAAAAATGGATTGATGGTCCAGAAGATGAGATTGATACAAGTATAGATAATGACAATCCATATTATTTGACTTCTCCAGAAGAAGCATTAGCAGAAAATAATGGTGGTACAAAGATGATTCTAATGGAGCCACGTGCGTATTCTGAATCACAACAAATTGTAGATCATTTAAAACACAGAAATCCTGTTGTTGTAAATTTAAAACGTGTTACAAGTGATCAAGCAAAAAGAATTATTGATTTTTTAAGTGGAACTGTATATGCGATTGGTGGAGATTTACAAAAAGTAGGTGGAGGTATCTTTTTATGTACACCAAATAATGTAAATGTACAAGGAAAGATTACGGATGACACTGATGGAAAAGATATACATGATAATAACGATATTAATATTGAATGGTAGGGAGTACATTCGAGAAAGCTAAGAGGTGAATTATGGAAAAGTTTAATAGAACACTTCGTGGCTATGATCCTGATGAGGTCAATCGTTTTCTTGATCAAGTCATTCAACAAGTAGAACACATTGTAAAAGAAAATAAAGAAAAAGATGCTCGTATTAAAGAATTAGAGCATTTTGAACAAGAAAATCGTCGTTTAGTACAAAAGTTGGAACAATATGAAAAAGTTGAAGGAACATTAAATAGAGCAATTGTAATGGCTCAAAAAACTTCAGACCAAATGCGTGCTAGTGCTCATCAAGAAGCAGAAGTGATATTAGATGATGCAAAGAAAAATGCCAATAGAATTGTAAATGAGGCATTATTAAAAGCAGAAAAAGCAGAGGATGAAGCAGCTAGATTAAATCGTAATATGAAAATTTTTAAACGACGTGTAAAAGAAATTATAGAAGCTCAACTAGAAGTAGTAGAGGAAATAGATCAAGTAAATATTTAAATAGCACATCATAAACGATGTGCTATTTTCTTTTGTTTTTCTTGTAATGGAGTATTTAACCAAATATCCTGATTGTCTTGTGTGAATGAATCATCCATTGATATTTCTTCATTGGATTCAGTATTAGGTTGAAATCCATAATTCGCACCTGGTTCAAATTGATGAAGGTAACGATATTGTTCCATAACTGCTTCTAAACCAGATTGATATGTATTTTCTTTTGGTTCTATAAAATAACAATTTTTATTTTGTAAAATATCATATAGATCAATATATGTTTTATTAGAATTAAAACTGACAATTAATAAATCTTGACATTGGTTCATCTTTTGGGTTGTATCTTGTCTTAATTGTTCTTTCCATTCTGTTTTTACTTGTTCATATATATTTTTATATGCTTGTCTTTGTTCATATGGTATCCAATTATAATTTTCTTGTTCTAAATTAGTGATTTGTTCATTACTACATTGTGGTAATAATTCATGTAAACGTTGAAACATATAACCTTTATTTCTAATTATATTTTTTACATTCTCTATCCCATCATATTCAAAATAATCAGCAAGCCATGCAAATTGATGATGAGCTAAATAAGAAATGTTTTCTTCTGTTAATTCTGTTTGATTTGGAAAATATTGTAATCCTTCTTGATATAAATGAAAATCAAATGGTAACCATAAATTACATGGTTTTAATTGACGATTTTCTAATATTTCTTTACTTTTTAATGCCATATTTAATTCTTTGACTGTATAATGAATAGATGGATAATATATGACAGCAATTGTTTTCATAAACCACACCTACCTACTATTATTCTATGCTCAATATAACATGTTTTGTATGTGTTTTCAATGATTCGATTCATATCCAGTGTCAAGTAAATGTGTAATGAAATGTCATTTTATCACATAATATCATATTGGAGAGTGATGTATGTTTAAGAAATTATTTCGCTTGTTATTTCAAGATTTCTATTTGTTTACAGGTGCTTATTCTAACCAAGTATTTCCTGATCCTTTAACAAAAGAGGAAGAAGAGATGTATGTTAAAAAAGCCCAAATGGGTGATAAAGAAGCAAGAAACAAATTAATTGAACATAATTTACGATTAGTAGCACATATTGTAAAAAAATATGATCATAGAAAAGAAGATGTGGATGATTTAATTAGTATTGGAACCATTGGTTTAATTAAAGGAGTAGATAGTTATTCTTATAAGAAAGGAACTAGAATTACTACTTATTGTGCTAGATGTATAGAAAATGAGATTTTAATGTATTTTCGTAGTGATAAAAAGAATAGTAAAAATGTATCTATTAACGAAGGAATTGGGTTTGATAAAGATGGAAATGAAATTACATTTTTAGATATTTTAAAAACTCCAAAACCAGATTTCGCATTAGATTTATATCAACAAACGAATGTAAAATTATTAAAGAAATATTTTCACGTGTTGACACCAAGAGAACGTGATATTGTAATAAAACGTTATGGATTAAATAATCAAAAAGAAATCACACAAAAAGAGATAGCTAAAGAATTAGGAATATCTAGAAGTTATGTTTCTCGTATTGAAAAAAGAGCTCTTACAAAATTATTAAGAGAATTTATGAAAGAAAAGAAAATTTGATATTGTATGAAGATTGACTGAATAATTAGTTCATGCTATGATTGAAGTATCATAGGAGTGAATGATATGAGAAAACATACAAAAGGATTTACATTAATTGAATTATTAGCTGTATTAGTTATTTTAGCTTTTATATTACTTGCTACCATACCAGCTGTATCAAGTATTTTAAGTAGAAATAAACAGAGATTATATCGTGAACAAGTAAATTTAATTATTAAGACAAGTAAAGATTGGGCGTTAAAAAATTCTGATATGATTCCTAGTAAGGATCAAGATCCACCATATTATTTATCACTGAATGAACTTTCTAATGATGGATTAATAGATAGTGATCAGTTAAAAGACCCTAGAACAGAGGAAGAAATGCATGGATGTGTACGTATTTCTTATGATAAAAATCAATATAATTATGAATATTTAGAAAAAGATTGTAGTGATTTTACTGATTCATTGCTTCCAGTTATTAATATTACTGGTGGAGATAATCAAAAAGTAGAAATTAACACAACTTATAAATTACCAACAGTAACTGCAACAAGTGCATCAGGTACTTCACTTCCTGTAACAGGACCAGTTATTAAAACCAATGGTAAGACAGTTACATCTATTACAACGAATACATTACGTCAAGTATATACACTGACTTATTCTGCTACAGATACAAGTACTGATTATAAGAGAAATTATACAATGACCTTAACAGTTGTTGATACTACACCACCAGTAATTACTGTATTAGGAAGTAATAAAAGTCAAACAATTGAAGTTACAAAAGGATCTAGTTTTGTTGTTCCTACAGCTACTGTAACTGATAATAGTGGAGCAAGTATCAACGCAACAACGAGTGGTAGTGTTAATACAAACAAAGTTGGAACTTATACCATAACTTATTTAGCTACTGATAATGCAAAGAATGATACAGCTCTTATTCTTACAGTAAAAGTTGTTTAAAGTATCAAAAAAATCTTGATACTTTTTTATTTGCAAATATGATATAGATATTATATAATGAAAGAGGGATACTTACTAAGTGTCCACATGTTTGTAGCTCACTTAGCTTATGCTAAGTGTTTTTAATTATTATACTGTAAAGGAAGATCAAATTCCTTTTCCATTTATAAAAAAATGTGATAAAATGTAAACAGTAGGAGACTAGGTGATGGATATGAGAAATAATCAATATGTTAGCTATCAGTTACCATGGGGGGGGGTATTTAGTAAGTAATACCCTATATTTCTCATACTCTTTTTACAATTTAACTGATTATAAAGTATTCAAAAAGTTGTTTTCATAGTGGAAGCAACTTTTTTGCGCTTAGCAAATAAAGTAAAAATATGTAGTGTAAAATACCTAGAAAACCTATATAAATCAACGAATAATTGTGATAAGATGAAGGAAAGGTA
>CALVKP010000078.1 GCA_944332735.1 uncultured Bacilli bacterium
ACTTTATCATAAAAATCACATCCTTTCCTTATTAATTCTTTTGTAAACACAAAAAAATCAACCCGAACGGATTGATATGTATCTCAAGTTCAAACTATAAAAGTTCGAACAGAAACGTCACTGGAGCAAGTGACGGGAATCGAACCCGCGTCCTAGCCTTGGCAAGGCCATGTTCTACCATTGAACCACACCTGCATATTTCCATTATATGAAACATTTATTCATTTGTAAACAGTTTTCTAAATAAAAAAGAGAGAAATTCTCTCTTTTCGGGGGTGTTATCAAGGTTTTACAAAACCCATTATATTATATGTTCCTTTTTTTATTTATGTATGTGTGTAACACCAGAGGATACATATTTTTATATATTCTTTCATATATTTAAGTGAAAAGGAGGAATTAATCATGGAAACACTAAAAGTTTCATCAAAATCAAACCCAAATTCTGTGGCAGGGGCACTTGCAAATGCAGTGAGAGAACATGATAATGTAGAGATTCAAGCAATTGGTGCAGGGGCATTAAACCAAGCAATTAAAGCAATTGCTATTGCTCGAGGATTTGTTGCTCCCTCTGGAAAAAATTTGGTTTGTATTCCTGCATTTACAGATATTGTAATTGATGAGGAAGAGAGAACTGCTATTAAATTAATTGTTGAAAGTAAATAATACCCTATGTGGTATTATTTTAATTTGAATACTATTTGCAATAAAAATAACCTTGTGGGGTTAATGATTTATAACTAATAATTGTTAAAATTTTCCTATAAGGTGAAACATATGAGAATAAGTAAAGCAGTATCAATGAAATTGCTAAAAATATGTAAAGATAATCAAATGTCAGTAAATAAATTAGCTATGATCTGTTGTCTCACACAAAGTACAGTTCAAAACTTGATTGAGTGTAATTCGAAGAATCCTAAATTATTGACCATTGTGCGAATATGTGATGGATTCAATATGAGTTTAGAAGAATTTTTTAATGATGAAATTTTCTTAAATATTGATAGGGAAGACTAACGTTGAATGGTTGACGGTCTTTCTTTTTTTCGATATAATTAACCATGTAAGGTTAATTTTGGAAGTGGAATGTATGATTCAAAAATATTTAATTAAAATAAGCATCTTTTTTTTAAACTTGATATATAGTGTATTTAAATTATTACCTATGAATCGTAATAAAGTATTGTTTTTAAGTCGTCAGTCTAATAAACCATCGATTGACTTTCGAATGTTATCTTCACAATTAGAGGAAGATTGTGATGTAAAAGTGATTATGATGACAAAAAGAATAGAAAAAAGAATGAAAGATGTTTTGTTTAAAAATGTTCCGCTTTTTTTAAGACAAATGTATCATTTAGCAACTTCAAAGGTTTGTATTGTAGATGGTTATAATATTACGGTTAGTGTTTTACATCATAAAAAGGGATTAACTATTTTTCAAATTTGGCATTCTTTAGGAGCAATTAAAAAATTTGGTTATTTGGCACTGAAAACACCTTATCAAAAAATGATTGCTAAAGAGTTAAAAATGCATAAAAATTATTCTTATATTTTCGCTCCATCTAAAGAAATTAGAAAATGTTTTCAAGCGTGTTTTGGATATCAGGAAGATCATTTTTTAATTGGGACATTACCACGTGTTGAATATTTAAAAACTCATAACCGAATCAATAAAGAGAAAGTATATAGAAAGTATCCTTATTTTAGAAATAAAAAAATTGTTTTATATGCACCTACATTTCGCAATCAGGGAATTGATCGTACCCAAGAATTAATTGATATGTTTGCAGATTCGAAATATATTTTTATTTTAAAATCACATCCAAATACGAAAACAAAATATCAATTACATTCACATGTTTATGAATGTAAGGAGTTTAGTACGTTACAATTATTATCTATCGCAGATTATGTCATTACAGATTATTCAGGTATTTCATTGGAAGCAGCTGTTTTAAAAAAGCCAGTGTATATATATGGATATGATTTTAAAGATTATGAAAAAGATCCAGGAATGAACTATGATTTAAAAAATGAATTTGGTAAATATTTTTTTACGGATGCAAAGAAATTATATCATTGTCTTATACATGAGAAATATGATAAAAAAGTAGTAAATGCATATTTAAATAAATATGTAGAAGAAACACAAGATGTTACGCAAAAGATGGTAGACATTATTATTGAGAAGGGATTAACAGATGAAAAAACAGATTATCGATTATTTGAAAAAACATCCTAAACTACGTAGATTCGTACGTTTTGGATTATTGCTATATAGAAAATTACAATATCGAATATTAGGAATAGGAATTACAGTAGATCCATATTGTGTTATTTTTGAAAGTTATATGGGAAGAAAATATACTTGTAGTCCCAAAGCTCTATATTTAGAAATGTTAAATAATCCAAAATATAAATCTTATCATTTTATTTGGGCATTGAAAGAACCTGAAAATTTTTCTCAATTAAAAACAGAGAGAACAGAACTTGTAAAATATGGAAGTAAAGCATATAAAAAGGCATATCATCGAGCAAAATATTTTATTACAAACTCTAGATTACCTGAATGGATTGTGAAAAAAGGAAAACAGGTTTATATTCAAACATGGCATGGAACACCACTGAAAAAGTTAGGGTATGATATTACTGTTTCAGGAAGTAATGCTATGAATTCTAAGCAAGAAATTTGTGATAAATATAAACATGATGCTAGTAGATATAATTATATGGTATCTCCATCTAAGTTTTGTACTGAAAAATTTCATTCTGCTTTTCAATTATCTTCAAAAGTAAAAGTGATTGAAAAGGGTTATCCTAGAAATGATCAATTGTTTAAAAATCCAGAAAAGCAAGCATTAGAAATAAAGAAAAAATTAAAACTTCCAAAAAATAAAAAAATTATTTTATATGCTCCAACATGGAGAGATAATGAACATCAATCAGGAGTAGGATATGTTCAAACGTTACATATTGATTTTGATATATTACAAAAAGAATTAGGAAAAGATTATATAATATTGTTTCGTAGTCATTATTTTATTGCGAATGAATTTGATTTTTCTAAATATCATGGTTTTTTATATGATGTAAGTAAGTATGATGAAGTAAATGATTTATATATTGTAAGTGATATATTAATTACAGATTATTCAAGTGTATTCTTTGATTTTGCTAATTTAAAAAGACCTATGATTTTTTATATGTATGATTATGAATCATATAAAAATAATTTAAGAGATTTTTATATTGATTTAGAGGAGTTACCAGGGCCTATCATGAAAGAAAGTAATGAAATAGAACTTTGCAAAATGATTAAAAATATAAATCAAGAGCAAAAAAAATATAAAGTGAAATATGAGAAATTCCACAAGAAATATAATTATTTAGATAGTAAAGATTGCAGTCG
>CALVKP010000079.1 GCA_944332735.1 uncultured Bacilli bacterium
CGAAAGCGCTACTTAATCTACTAAGAATGTTAGTTAATTTATTTTTTCCAGTTATTTTCTGTTTGTACGTAACGTGTACCTCCGACTTGCCGAATTAAGCTTTTTTATATCTGTCGAAACCATAAACAGCCCCAACTAATCTCATTATATCATAGCTTTTCTTTGTTTACAAATTGTAAAGACCTACAAAATTTACTATTTAAAACATAAAATACATTGAAGGATGTGATGAAATGAGAAGAGGAATTGATGTTTCCAGCCATCAAGGAGTGATTGATTGGGAAGCAGTAAAAGGAAAGATTGATTATGCGATTATTCGCTGTGGTTATGGTGCAAATAGAGAGAGCCAAGATGATATTTATTTTAAAAGAAATGCAGATGAATGTACTAGATTAGGAATACCATTTGGTGTGTATTTATATAGTTATGCGGATAATATCAGTTGGTCAGATAGTGAAGTAGAACACGTATTGAGACTTGTAAAAGACTATCAATTAGAATATCCTATTTACTATGATATTGAAGATAAAGTACAAGCGAATTTATCAAATGAAACTTTAACAGATATTGTTGTTAATTTTTGTGAGAAATTAGAAAAACAAGGATATTACGTTGGTGTTTATGCGAATTTAAATTGGTGGAATACAAAGTTAAATTCAACTCGTCTTGATGCGTATGCGAAATGGGTAGCACGCTATAATACAGTACTTGGTTATGATGCTGGTATGTGGCAGTATACAAGTAGTGGAACAATTGCTGGAATTAATGGAAATGTTGATATGGATTATTGTTATGTTAATTATCCTGAGGCAATAAAAAAAGCAGGATTAAATGGATTTTCTAAAGAAGAAACATCAACAGAACCTGATTCTGAAATCCCACCTGTTACAGATGTAAACAAAGAAATAGAAAACTTAAAAAAAGAAATAGAAACACTAAAGCAAGAAAATGAACAATTACAAAAAATGTGTCAAGAAAAAGAGTTAATTTTTACTTGCGAAAAAGCTGGTACTTATTATATAGAATTAAATGAGCAGGATAAATTATTTTATGAATCAGGAATATCAAAATAAGAATCTATTTTTATGTCAAGTAAATGACTATAAGTACTGAATTCATATACAAAAAGCGACGATTTTGCTATAATAATTTATAATGAATGAGAATGGGAGGGATTCTATGAAGAAGATTTTAAAAACGATTATTTCTAGTTTTTTATGTATGATATTATTATCTTTGAGTTTGATTCCTCCATATATACCAAAAGTAAGTGCAGCATCATATCCTACATATGGAGTTGTTAATTTCAGAACGAAAGATTGTGATACGAATACATTGTATACAAGAGAAAGTGGAGAACAAGGCTATACCAATGGTTGTTATGGTGCAGATGCAGCTTTTTTAGGAATAGAAAATGGTAAAGTAAAATTTAAAATGTCAGGTGTGATTGGATATGTGAATCCAAATGATGTTGAAATACGTAATATGGATCCAGAAACAATTACTACTTATATTTCAAATTATCGTGTTAAGAATGGTGAAATACAACATGTCATTCAATTAGATGTAAATTACTATTCATCTGGAAATGTGATTACAATAGGGCGTGCACCAAGTAATTTGAGTGCTGGTACTTATTATAGTTATGATGGTATTTATTTTTATCCAGGTACACCAAATGGGTTTAAAATGATGATAGATGATTATAAGAGCGGAACAAATTATCGTGCTGTAAATGCCAATAATCCATACTATAATTATTATCAATATTTACCAACTAGAACTATTAGTAATTATACAAGTGAAGATTTAAAAGTTGATTTTTCAACTTATACAAGCAAAATGACAGTATATCCTGCTAAAGAAAATGAATCTCAACTTTATGGGGAACATGTATCGTTTATAGAATATCAAAATGAGTATGGTGTCAATGCAATGATGGCTTTAGGGCTTGCGAAAAATGAAAGTGCGATGGGAAAAAGTAAGATAGCATATAACAAAAATAATTTATTTGGAATTGGTGCTTATGACAGTAATACGGCTGCAGCAAAAGCTTTTTCAACAGTACGCGAGAGTATTCGTTATTTTGATAAAAATGTAATTTCCGAAGGCTATTTGGATCCAAAAGATGCAGGTGGAAGATATCATGGTGGACACTTTGGAAATAAAGGTGCTGGATTTAGTGTAAAATATGCATCTGACCCATATTGGGGAGATAAAGAAGCATCTTATTATTATAATTTTGATAAAGCTTATGGGAATCAAGATTATAATAAATATACAATAGGTATTAAAGGAACGAATGGAAATTATAATATTAAAAAAGAAGCTACTACTTCTTCTGTTTCTCTATATCAGACAACAAAAAATAGAAATATACCATTTGTTATTTTAGATACCATTACAAATAGTGAAGGAACTTGGTATAAAATTCAAACAGACCCGACTTTAGCAACCGGAAGAAATAGAATCATACAAGATAATGGCGCTTATGATTTTAATAATAACTATGGATATATCCATTCTAGTATTATTACTTATATAAGCAAAGGAACAGGTATGAAGAAACGATATACGATTAATTTTAATCCAAATGGAGGAAAATTTATCGATGGAGAAACTTCTACTAAAAAATTAACTGTAGAAGAATACGTTACGCCAGAACTTGCAAATCCTGTAAAAGACGGATATACCTTTGCTGGATGGAATCAAACATTGGTACCAGCGCAATCTAATAAAACTTATACGGCTGTATGGAAAAGTAATAATCCACAGAAGTATACAATTACTTTTGATGCCAATGGAGGAACATTTGAAGATGGAAATACTGTTAAAAAACAAACAGTAGAAGAGGGAAGTAAACCAACAGAACCAAAAGCCCCAACGAAAGAAGGTTATACATTTGTTGGTTGGGATAGTGAAATATCCTTAGTAACTGGAAATAAAACATACAAAGCTGTTTGGGAAAAAGTATTAGAAAAATACAATATTACTTTTGATGCAAACGGTGGTAAATTTAGTGATAATAAAGAAACAAAAGTTGTTGTAACAACTGAAGGGCAAAAACCACAAGTGCCAGAAGATCCAACAAAGGATGGTTATATATTCCAAGGATGGGATAAAGAAATTACAGAAGCAACAGGAAATACAATTTATCAAGCAGTATGGAAAGAATTATTTGATATTACTTTTGATGCCAATGGAGGAATGTTTGAAGATGGTAAAGAGAAACAAGTTGTAAATACATTAGAAGGAAATGTTCCAGAAGAACCAGAAGCCCCAACCAAAAAAGGTTATAAATTTATTGGATGGGATAAAGAAATAGTTGTTGCTGATGGTGATACAACTTATAAAGCCCAATGGGAACAAGTGAAAACTTATGAAATTACCTTTGATGCTGATGGTGGTGTATTTAAAAATGGAAAAGATAAATTAACCATCAATGTAGAAGAAAATACAAAACCTTCAGTAAATAATCCAACCAAAGATGGTTATATATTCCAAGGATGGGATAAAGAAATTACAAATGCATTAGAAGATACCACTTATAAAGCAATTTGGAAAGAATTAACATTAGATGATTTAGAAGAAAGAAATGGTTTATTCTATATTGATTCTTTTACAGAAAAAAATGGACAATTAACATTGAAAGGATATAATACAATTGAGGGTATTAATAATACATTAGATACAGATATTGATTATACATTAATTTTTGAAGATGTGAATCGTAAAACAGAAGTGTTATCTGAAAGTGCTACAAGAATTACAAATAAAAAAGAACATCCATTTTCAATTTATAGTGTAGATGGAAAAGATTATACATATGCTTGGTTTGAAATGAATGTGGATGTAAGTAAACTACCAGAAGGTAATTATACAATGTATATGGTAGCTAATACGGATCAATATTATTCTAAAAAAGTAGTGAATAATTTGACAAATAGTAAACAAGATGCATCTTATGAACAAGATAATAAGAATGTTATTATTCGTAATAATTATAATTATGAAAGTAGTCCAATTGAGTTATTAGTTCGTAATACGAGTGAGATGAATATTCATAAGAATGTAGGAACTTATTATAATCAATTTGATACTTATACAATCTTTGAATTTACAAATGATAGCTTATTACATATGAGAGGTTTATCCTACTCATATGGTATGGATCTAAGTAATCGAGGAACAACAACCAGAAAAGTATTATTTGAAAATCAAGATGACTACAAAGTTTATTCTAAGGATTTAGGATATATTACAACAGGTGATTATGGTGCTCCGTTACCAGAAGATGATCACTTAGGAAAAGAACGTGCTTGGTATGATAAAAAGATAAATTTAAGTGATATTCCAAAAGGTACATACGTTTTATATACAACAACTACTTCTCAAGGAAAAACAGATATATCAGAAATGACAGAAAAAATGGGAAGAACACTAGATAATGTTGTAAAAATAATAGATGGTAAACATTATTCATTCCGTATTAATTATCAACAAAATAGTAGAATTGAAATGGTAGTAGAATAAAAGATACTTCAATTATGGAAGTATCTTTTTTTAGGTATGAAAAAAGGATGAGTTAATCATTCATCTTCATCATCCTTTTTCAAATTAACAATTGTAACTGTAATAGTATCGCAGGTGGTAGCTGTTGCGCCATTTGCGATAGTACTACTACATATTGCACCATTTGTACTATTTCCATTTGGACAGGAAGTTACATAGTTTGGAACAATATTTAAATATTTATTATTACTTGTTGCTTTAATCATAGCATATGTCTGTGTACCTGTGCTACCAGTTCCTCCATATAAGAAAGTATAAGGTGTACAAACAGGTTCTGGTTTAGGAGGAGGGCTAGTTGGGGTACTGGATGTATTTCCACCACTGTTATTGCTACTACTATTTCCTCCACCTGTATTTGATGTAGGTCTTTTTCCATTACTGATTGTTAAAATAACACTTGTTCCTTCAGATACTTCACTGCCTGCTGTTTTATTTTGATAGATAACTGTATCTTTGGTTTTCGTTGAATAAGCATAATTGAATGTACAACTAAGTCCATTGTTATCACATGCTCTTTTTGCTTCATTTCTGGTCATACCGATAAAGTTTGGAATATTTCTTTTTTTACCAAGTGATACAACCACTGTAATTGTTTCTGTTTGACTTAATGTCTGTCCTGGTTTTTTATCGACACTGATAATTTTTCCTTTTTCAATATTATCATTAAATTCTTCATTTAAAACAAATTGTAATCCATATTCACTAGCAAAAGTTCTAATCTTATCAACATCATTATCACCATAGCTAATCATTTTTAAAGGCCCTTTAGAAGTAATAATATGAATTGTTGTTCCTTCATCCACACTATCACCTTTTTTTACACTGGCACGGATTACTTTTCCTGCTTTTACAGAGCTTGAATATTCACTGCTGTAATTGATTTTGATATGATTTTGATTTGCCCATTCTTCAATTTCTTCTAATGACATTTTTGTAAAATCAGGAGCTTTTATTTTCTTTCCTTTGGAAATATATATTTTCACTTTCATTTCATCTTGTTTAATAACAGTACCTGCTTTTGGATCTGTTTTAATTACATGATCTTTTTTAATATCATCATTATATTCATAAATGACATCATATTTAATTCCATTCCTTTTTAACCATAATGTCGCATCAAATGCCTCCATCTCAGTGAGATCCTTTAATTTGACTGGCTCTAAATCTTCTTCTTTTCCTAGTGAGAATTTTAATTTTAATTCATCACTACGTTTCATGTTACCTGATTTATTTTGTTCAAATTCTTCATCACGTTTGATATCATCTTTAAATTCATAATCGATTGTTACGTTGTCTAATTTATTCTTTTTGATAATTTTTACTACTTCATCAATGTTCCAACCAATCATATCAGGAATATTTACTTCTAAGTCATAATTTGGACCATTTGATACAACGACTTCCATTGCTTTTACTTTTGATGTTAATGTATCAGGTTTTACACTTTGTTTCATGATTGTGTTTTCTTTAAATTCATCACTGTATTCATATTTAGTAGTAAGATTAATATTATGATTATTAGCCCATCTCATTGCTTTAATGACTTGTTGATTTCTAAAGTCTAAGACGACAGATTTTGTTGGTAAGTTAATTACATTGGTGGTTACTAAAATATTAAAACTAATTGCTGCCACCAATAAAAGAGAAGTAATTACGTTCATCGTACGACGACTGCGATCTTTTTTTACAAATATACCAAGCCCAAATGAACCGGTTACAACAAGAAGTAAAACGCTATTAATAATTAAAAATAATTGATTTTTCTCATCTACCATATAAATAATATTATATGCTAGATAACAAGTTTCTAATACCATTGTAATAAACAGTAAAAAGGCAGATAAGAAATTAGATTTATATGTTGTTTTCTTTGTTTCTTTTCGGACACGTTCTAATTCTTGTTTTACTCTTTCTTTTTTCTCTTCTTTTTGTTCAATCATTGCTTTTGGATGATCAATTTCTCTTTGAAAAATTTTAGGTTCTGTTTTATCTTCTTTATTTTCTTCCTCTGTGGATAGAGAAGAAAATAGTTCATTTATTTCTTTATCATCTTGTAATTGTTCGAATTCGTCAATTTTCTTTTTCTTCTTTTTTGCCATTGTGACACCTTCTATCTATATTCTATATATTACTTATATCATTATACTATAAATTATGAGTGAAAAGAAATAGAAATAAAGAAGGTGGACAAATATTTGACAATTTAAAATTTCTGTGTTATGATATTCAACTATTTCATGTGAGGGGGGATTTATATGAATAGTAATAAAGGACAATATAATGAGATGAAACATTTTTTTGATGAAATAAGAAAAGGAATGGAAGCAAAACCACAAGAAGAGATTGAGCTTCGTTTTATCATGGCCCAATTAAACAAATATGGTATACAACAAGCAGGAGAAAAAATCTCATATCCGCTATTAAATCGTTCTGAGATTTTTACAGAGTTTTCTGATCACCAATTTTATTTATCAAAGGGGAGTTGTTTTCCACCATATATTGAGTTTTCTATTCATGATAGAAAAGATCCACATCATAAAGCACGTAATTATGAAATGATTATTCCAGCGAAACCAGAAAGTTGTGATATGATTTCTATGTTGTTAATTGATTATTTATTAGAACATGAAATACCTGCAGAAGTAAAGGCAAGTACTCATAATACGAATGCGAATATTCGTGTTTTTGTTGAAACTGAACAAATGGCGAAAGCAATTCGTAAATATTGTTTACGTCAACCATTAATTTATTGGAATATTCATAAACCAAATCCATTTATTAAAAGATTTGTAAAAGAAAATGATCAAAAAGGAAATGCGTTTGGTATTCACAAGAATCCATATGGAGCGGGAATGGAAAGTGTTGAGTATATCGCAGTATTAATTACAGAATATGTAGAATCTGCTCGTGTTCATGACCGTATTGATTTTGTGACAGTAGATAAATTTATGTCATCATTAAAGAAACGTGTTGATTTATATCGTGATACAGATCCGAAAAAGCAAATTAGTAAAAGTTTATTAGATGTTTATAATAAAGCAAAACAAACTCATAAAGAACAAGTAGAAATTAGAAATGTTCTTACAAAAGAAAAGAAACAAGATGAAATCAGTGAAAAAAATGAAACGAAATTAAAACCATACTCATATTATAATCATGAGAATACAAAAGAAAGAAATCGTATGATGAGTAAGGAATATGTAAAAAATGTTTATCTAGGTTAAGATAAGCATTTTTTACTTGTGAAATTATAGATTTTATAGTATAATTTAGTGGAATTTAGTGAGGAGTGGATACGCATGATTGAAAGATTAATGATGATTGAAAAGCGTTATCTAGAGTTAAATGAGGAATTAATGAATCCAGAAATTATCTCGAATGTTAAAGAAACATTAAAAAGGACGAAAGAACAGGCAATGTTAAAAGATGCGTATGATGCATATCAAAAATATAAAAAAATAGAATCTGGTATTTCTGATGCGAAAGAAATGATTCATGATTCAGAACTTGGCGAAATGGCAAGAGAAGAATTAAATACATTAGAACAAGAGAAAGCAAATTTAGAAAAAGAAATAGAAGTGATATTGCTGCCAAAAGATCCAATGGATGGTAAAAATGTTATTGTAGAAATTCGTGGTGCTGCCGGAGGAGATGAAGCGAATATTTTTGCTGGGGATCTATTCCGTATGTATTCTAAGTATGCTGAAAAAGAAGGTTGGAAAATAGAAGTTTTAGAAGAATATCCAAGTGAGATGGGTGGTTATTCTTTAATTCAATTTATGGTCAAAGGAGAAAATGTATATTCTAAGTTAAAATACGAAAGTGGAGCCCATCGAGTACAAAGAGTTCCACAAACAGAGACACAAGGAAGAGTACATACTTCTACCGCAACTGTACTTGTTATGCCAGAAGCAGATGAGGTAGATATTGAAATTAAAGAAGCAGATTTAAAAGTAGATGTATATCGTTCTAGTGGAGCAGGTGGACAACATGTTAATACGACAGATAGTGCAGTTCGTATGACACATATTCCAACAGGGGTTGTTGTTACTTGTCAAAATGAACGTAGTCAGATTAAAAATCGTGAAAAAGCTTTACAGATGTTACGTGCTAGAGTTTATGAAGAAGAAGTACGTAAGAAAGAAGAACAAGAGGGGTTAGAACGTCGTACAAAAATAGGTACTGGTGATCGCTCTGAGAAGATTAGAACTTATAACTATCCTCAAAATCGTGTAACAGATCATCGGATTGGTTTTACTTTAAAACAATTAGATCGTGTTATGGAAGGAGATTTAGAGGAAATTATTACCGCATTAATCAATGCTGATCAAGAGAGAAAGCTAAAGGAAGCATTGTAATGAAAACAAAAGCTCAATTAAAAGAGCTCTTTTCTTCTCGTGGAGTATCTCTTTCTTTATTAGATTATTTAGAAAAGTATGGAGATCCAAATAAAATAGAAGAACAAGTAAAAGAGGTATTAAATGGTGTTCCGATTCAATATGTAGTTGGTAATGTTGATTTTTATCGTGCTAATTTAGAGGTAAATTCTTCCGTTTTAATTCCTCGCTTTGAAACAGAGGAGTTATGTGATAAAGTAATTCAGATATTAAAGTCATGGCAACAAGATGAATTATCAATTGCCGATATTGGTACTGGTTCTGGATGTATTGCGATTACAATGAAACAAGCATTTCCTAAAGCTCGTGTGACAGGAGTAGACATTTCACTAGATGCTTTAGAAGTTGCCAAAAGAAATGGGATTAGAAATCATGTTGATATATTGTGGCAATGTGGAAATTTATTACAACCATTAGAGGGAAAATATGATTGTATTATTAGTAATCCACCATATATTGATGAAAAAGATCCAGAAGTAATGACACAAGTTCGCACTTACGAACCACATTTAGCTCTTTTTGCCGAAGAGGAAGGATATGCCAATTATCATAAAATATTAACAGGGGTAAAACCATATTTAAAAGAGCAATATTTATTAGCATTTGAAATTGGTTATCAACAAAAAGAACATCTAGAAAAATATGCTAGAAATTTATTTCCTGATGCGATGGTTTCAGTTGAAAAAGATATATCAGGAAAAGATCGATTTTTATTTATTTTAAAGAAGTAGGGAGTAGGTAGTATGAAAAAGACTAAGGTTATTTGTAGTATTGGACCAGCAAGCAATGCATATGAGACATTTAAAAAAATGGTATTACATGGAATGAATGTTGCACGTATTAATTTTTCACATGCAACCAATGAAGAACGTGAAATAGTAGTTTCTAATACGAAGAGAGTCAATCAGGAATTAGGAACACATATAGCTATCCTTTATGATACAAAAGGGCCTGATTTCCGTACAGGGAAAACAAAAGAAGGTGGTATTTCTTTAGAAGAAGGAAAAGAAATTCGTATTGTAAAGGAAGATATTATTGGGACAGAAGAATCATTTACTGTAAATTATAAAGATGCGTTAGATGATATTTATGTGGGTGCTCACATCCTATTAGAAGATGGATTAATGGAGTTAGAAGTTGTTAGTAAAGAAGAAGATGGACTTACTTGTGTTGTAATCAGTGGTGGAATTATATTAGATAGTAAAGGTGTAAATGTAACTGGTGTAAAATTAAATGTTCCATTTATTAGTGATCAAGATCGTGAAGATATTATTTATGCATGTCAACATGATGGGGATTATTTAGCGCTTTCTTTTGTGGATGAAAAAGAAGATGTTTTACAAGTTCGTGAAATTTTAAAAGAACAAAATCGTGAAGATATGTTAATTATTTCTAAAATAGAAAGTGAAACAGCAATTGATCATATCGATGATATTATTGAAGTAAGTGATGGAATTATGATAGCTCGTGGGGATTTAGGAGTAGAAATACCAGTTGTAAATTTACCAATTTATCAAAAAACAATTGTAGAAAAATGTCGTGCACAAGGTAAATTTTGTATTGTTGCAACAGAAATGTTATCTAGTATGCAAAAAAGTGCTAGACCAACCCGTGCGGAAGTATCTGATATTGCAAATGCTGTCATTGATGGAACAGATGCTGTTATGTTAAGTGGTGAGACAACAACTGGAAAACATCCAGTAGAAGCAGTTACATATATGGCAAATGTATGTGAGAATACAGAAAAGTATTTGAAATATCCAGAACGTGTTCAAACGACATTTCAATTAGATGTTCCTGCAACGATTGCAAAAGGTGTTGTAGAGATTACAAATGATATTGATATAGAAGCTATTATTACTGCTACTATGACAGGTTATACAGCCCGTAATATTAGTAATTTAAGACCTAATACAATTATTATTGCCGCATGTCCAGATGAGTCAATTGCTCGTAAATTAGCGCTTAATTTTGGTGTTTATGCTACGATTGTAGATTTATCTGGTTCAACAGATGAAATTATTGAAAAATGTATGAATCAAGCAAAGAAACAATTTCAACTAAAAGAAGATTCTTATGTAGTGGTAACAGGTGGTTTTCCAAATGATCCAAATAAACATCGTACAAATTATTTAAAAATAGAAATGGTTTAGTTTGACAAATCATTTCTTTTTTGTTAGTATATTAGCTACTTTGTAAAAAGAAGGGGAATGTTATGAGAAAATATAATAAAAAAGATTATTATCAAGCTGCATTTATTTATTGGCAACACCATGAAGTAGAACCAAGTTTATTATCTGATGATGAAGTGGAAGTACTTATTTTAGATAAGCATTTTACCAAAAGAGAAGTTTATTTGATGATGGAAAATTATATTTATCAATATGCGGATAAAAAAGAAGTAAAGTTGTATAAAAAAATTTGTAAAATACATGAATGTCCAAATTATTGGCAAGTAATTAGAACAATGGATTTTCCATTAGCCAAAGCAAAAAAATATTTAGATGCTAGAAATATAAAAAAGAACCAGATTAAAAACTTATTCAAACGTTTAGAATTAAGTCAAAATTTAATTCCAACAGAATATGATTACATCAGTGATTTAATTGAGTATTATGAAAGTTTAGAATTAACAGAAGAAGAAAAACAATTGCAACTTGAAAAGAAAGAGGAAAAAAGAAAAGCACAAGCAAAAGAAATAGAACAACATATTGAATATTTCTTATCTGATGCGAATCCAATTCCTATTTATGCTTTTTATTGTGAATATATGGGAGTAAAAAGTAGAGATATACAAAAACAAGTAAATTTACTTTCATATTATAATGAAGAATTATATCATCGTTTTAAAGAAGCATGTGCAAATGAAGGAACAAAAGAAAATATTCAAAAATTATTTACTTTTGTTAATCCTATTTTAAATAAATTAGCGCAAATTGTATCAGATTATCAACAAGAAGGATTACAACCAGACTTAATTGATTATTATGACAATATTTCTTTTCCATATCCATTACTTTTAAAAATCGTATCACGTTATTATACAAAAAAAGAAAGTGATATTATACATGCATTTCACGGTAAAAGCATACATAACAATCAAGTAAATAGAATTGTTTCAGATAGAATTACTTGGAACGGTGTGGTATTCGAAAAAGAAGATCAATATCAAATTATTTCATGGTTGCATGAGAATAATTATCCAGTGACTTATGAAGTGTTTATGGATAAGGTAAAAAGAATAGCAAAAGAAAAGAACAAACAAAAACATTTATAAAAAGTGAAGAAATGATTTTCTTCTACTTTTTTTTTTGGTACAATAACAAATAGGGTGATCTTATGAATGACAAATTAGAAATACTATGTAAACAGATGAATTTAACAGAAGAAGATAAGAAACAACTACAAGGAGGTGCTTTAGAGCGTATTGTCGGTAACCGAGCTCATGATGAGTATCGTTTTTATATTCATTTAGATCATACATTACCAGTTAATTTCTATTTATCATTTCAAGAGAAATTAATGGCATCTTTTCCAACCTGTAGAACCGTATCAGCTACATTTCAAATAAAACACATTTCTGCTGATTTATTTACCTCTTATTACCGTGCTTTTTTAGAAAATATGAAAGAAGAAAATCCATTATTAGAATTACTATTAGATGCGAAAGTATCTTATGATGATGAATGGGTTACATTGATTTTAGGTAATAAAGCAGAAGAGATGAAATTTCGATCAATAGAAGATAGATTACGTAAAGAATTAAAGCAAGCAGGATATACAAATGTTACTTTTGAAGTGAAATTAGACGAGGAACAAAGTTTAGAAATGCAACGTGAAATAGAGAAAACTTTAATTGAAGAAGTACAAAAAGTTGAAGCAACTCCAATTCAACCACCGGTTATAGAAGAACCTAAGAAACATAGCTTTCAAAAGGGAAATTACAAAAGAAAAACAGTTTTAGATGAAAGTAATCCAGATGTTGTAATTGGAAGAACGATTGATACAGAACCAGTTCATATTCACGATATTATTGGAGAAATGAACAACATTACAATAGAAGGAACCATTTTCGGTGTAGATGTTCGAGATACGAAAACAGAATTAAAAATAGTAACTCTAAAAGTAACTGATTATACGGATAGTATTTATGTAAAATTATTCTTACACGATGAAGAAGAAGCAAACTTAGTATTACCAAAATTAAAGAATGGTAAGTTTTATTTATTCCGTGGAAACACAAAAGATGATCAATATTCAAAAGAATTGACATTTACTGCCCGTGATATTTTATTATTAGATAAAAAATTAGAAGAAAGAATGGATCAAGCACCAAAAAAGAGAGTAGAATTACATGCTCATACGATGATGAGTCAAATGGATGGTGTTGTAAATGCGAAAGATTTAGTGAAAACAGCTCGTAAATGGGGACATAAAGCGGTTGCGATTACGGATCATAATGGGGTTCAAGCTTTTCCTGATGTCTATCATTTAATATGTGATATCAATAAGGATTTAAAAGAAGGGGAAGAACCTTTTAAAGCAATTTATGGGGCAGAACTTACAATGATTGATGATGAAGTAAATATTGTTGTTCGTCCTAATGATTCGGTGTTATTAGATAATACTTATGTTGTATTTGATTTTGAAACGACTGGATTTAATGCTGGTGGAGGAGACACCATTATTGAAATTGGAGCTGTTAAATTACATAATGGTGAGATTATTGAAAGATATGATGAATTGATTAATCCAGGTAGAAAATTACCACAAAAAATTATTGATGTGACTAGTATTACAGATGAGATGTTAGAAGATAAAGATAACGAAGAAAATGCAATTAAACGATTTATTGAATGGTTTGGAGATTTACCAATGGTTGCTCATAATGCGAAATTTGATGTTTCTTTCTTAGAAATGGCTTATCAGAAATATAACTTAGGAACGTTTCAAAATCCTGTTATTGATACTTTAGAATTATCACGTACCTTAGACAACACCTTTGCAAGACATAGTTTATCGGCTCTTGTGAAACGTTACAATGTTCCATGGGATGAGTCTAGTCATCATAGAGGAGATTATGATGCAGAAGGAACTGCATTAGTATTTCATAAAATGATGAGGAAGTTATCAGATCGTAATTTGGAAAAGATGACGGATTTAGATAAGTTAGTATCAAAAGATGAAATTCACAAATATGGACGTCCTTATCATATTAATATTTTGTGTAAAAATAAGACGGGGTTAAAGAATTTATTTAAGATTATTTCTTTAGCAAATACAAAATATTTATATAAAACACCACGTATTCTTAGAAGTGAAATTCAAAAATTAAGAGAGGGTTTACTAATTGGTAGTGGATGTTATGAAAGTGAAATATTTACACAAGCTCGTAGTAAAAGTGAAGAAGAGTTAAGTAATATGATACATTTCTATGATTATGTGGAAGTACAACCTCCAGAGTGTTATGATCATCTAATACAGATGAATGATTTTTCAAGCAAACAAGAATTGATTGATAATATTAAAAAGATTGTAAATACGACGAAAGAGGCAGGTAAATTAATTGTTGCAACGGGAGATGTTCATCATTTAAATCGCGAAGATAAGTTATATCGTGAAATTATTGTCAATCAAAAAGTACCAGGAGGGGGAAGACATCCACTCGCTCGTAATAATATTCATGAGATTCCATCACAACATTTTAGAACTACTGAAGAGATGTTAGAGGATTTTAATTTCTTAGATGAGGATTTAAGAGAAGAAATTGTTATTACCAATCCAAATAAGATTGCTGATATGGTAGATATTATTGAAGTAATTATTGAGACAGGGGGGATTCCATTTTCTCCTAAGATTGAAAATTCTGTGGAAACAGTAAAAGAATTAGTATATGGGAAAGCACATTCTATTTATGGTGATCCTCTTCCAGAATTGATTGCTAGTCGCATTGAACAAGAATTAAAAGGAATTATTGGTGGTGGATTCGATGTCATTTATTTAATTGCTCAAAAGTTAGTAAAGCATTCTAATGACGATGGGTATTTAGTTGGTAGTCGTGGTTCTGTTGGAAGTAGTTTTGTTGCTACTATGATGGGAATAACGGAAGTAAATCCATTACCTGCACATTATGTTTGTCCAAAGTGTAAATATAGTATTTTTGAGGAAAATGGAGAAACATTAGGTTCTAAATATTCGAGTGGGTTTGATTTACCAAACAAGGCTTGTCCAAAGTGTGGAACGATGATGAATAAAGATGGACAAGACATGACATTTGCAACGTTCTTAGGGTTTAATGCAGATAAAGTCCCTGATATTGATTTGAACTTCTCAGGAGATTATCAGTGGAAAGCGCATGAGTATACAAAGGTGTTATTCGGTGTTGATAACGTTTATCGTGCTGGTACGATTGGTACAGTTGCCGATAAAACTGCTTTTGGATTTGTAAAAGGATATTGTGAAGATAAAGGAATTACGATGAGAACTGCAGAAGTAGAACGTATTGCTTTAGGTTGTACTGGGGTAAAAAGAACAACGGGACAACATCCAGGAGGAATTGTTGTTATTCCGGGTTATATGGATGTATTTGATTTTACTCCGTTTCAATATCCAGCTGATGATCCAACGAGTTTATGGCGTACGACACATTTTGAATATCACGCAATTGATCAAGATGTATTGAAACTAGATATTTTAGGACACGTTGATCCAACGCATTTACGCATGTTACAAGATTTATCTGGTATGGATGTGACGAAAGTTCCATTAGATGATAAAGAAACGATGGCAATTTTCTGTGGACCAGAACCATTAGGAGTAACTCCTGAGCAGATTAATTGTCCAACCGGAACGTTAGGAATTCCAGAATTTGGTACAAAATTTACAATTCAAATGTTAGTAGATACCAAACCGACAACATTTTCAGAATTGATTAAAATTTCTGGACTTTCTCATGGTACTGATGTATGGTTAGGAAATGCTCAAGAATTAATTCGTAATCATATTGTGCCATTTAAAGAAGTTATCGGATGTCGTGATGATATCATGGTATATTTAATGTATAAAGGGATGGAACCAAAAAAAGCATTTAAAATTATGGAATTTGTTCGTAAAGGAAAAGCTAGTAAACAACCAGAACAGTGGCAAGAATTTAAAAAAGAAATGGAAGAAGCAGGTATTGAATCATGGTTTATCGATTCTTGTGGAAAAATTAAGTACATGTTCCCAAAGGCTCATGCTGCTGCTTATGTAATTAGTGCTTTCCGTATTTCATATTTTAAAGTACATCATCCTCTTTGGTATTATTGTTCTTATTTTTCTGTTCGTATTGATGATTTTGATATTGAAACAATGATAAAAGGTTATGATGCTATAAAAAATAAGATTGCAGAATTAGAAGCCAAAGGAAAAGAAGCAACGAATAAAGAAATGAGTATTATTGAAACTTTAAAAATTGCGTTAGAAGCAACTGCAAGAGGAATCAACTTTGCCCCTTTATCAGTAACAGAAAGTGGAGCAAAGAACTTTGTAATTAAAGATAATCATACGTTAATACCACCATTTCGTACAATTGATGGTCTTGGATTAACTGTTGCAGAAAAGATAGTAGAAGAAAGAGAAAAAAATCCTTTCTTAAGTATTGAAGATTTACAAAAGAGGGGAAAGGTTTCTGCTACTTTAATTGACAAAATGAGAATGATGGGAATGCTAGATAATATGGATGAATCTAGTCAACTTAGTTTATTTTAAAAAAGTAGATAACCAGTCTACTTTTTTATATCTCCAGATTTTCATTACTACTAGCATTATTATT
>CALVKP010000080.1 GCA_944332735.1 uncultured Bacilli bacterium
TATTATGGGCAATGGAATTATTTTTAAAGATATAAAATGGAGGTAACAAATGCTAAAGATTAAAGATGGCGGTGAATTATAGAATGCTTAAAATACTGGAACGTGGAAAGAAAAAATTGCCGATATATGTTTATAAAACAAAATGTGATATTTGCGGTTGTAAATTTCTGTATGAAGATGAAGATATATTCTATTATGATGGCTTCTATGGTGATACGCGTTATGTTGAATGCCCACAATGTGGTAGTTCACAATTCATTTTATTTAAAAGAAGATATAAAGGGGATTTGAATTTAGTAGAGAAAGTAGAGGATAAGTAATGGAATTAAAAGAAGGTATGTATGTCAGAACAAGAAATGGCATAGCAAAAATATTAGGAATTATAAATGATCCAGATAATTTTTATTATAAAATGTTAATAACTGATAAATTTTTGAAAATACATGATGATACTGAATATATAGATGATTTAGATGTTATAAAAGCAAGCTATAACATAATCGATTTAATAGAAGAAGGAGATTATGTTAATGGTGTAGAAGTTATAGGTAAAGAATTTGATAATTTTAATAAAGAATATTTACAATGTGGTGTTGGTGATTATGTAATTTGTACTTTTGAAGTTAAGGATATAAAAACAATATTAACAAAAGAACAATTTGAAAGTCAAAAATATATTGTAGAAAGTGAGTAATTAGAATATGGAACTATGGATAAGAAGTCAAGATCGAACCAAATTAGTGAAAGCAGATAATATTTCATATATGGATACGGCAGAAGATTACGAAAGAAAAGTTCATTCATTATGGAACGATTGTAAAGGTATTTTGGGAATTTATAAAACAAAAGAAAGGGCATTAGAAATATTAGATGAAATACAGGAATTTATAGAAGATAAAGAAAAATCTAATATAGAAATAACTAGTGATGGAATTAATCAAAGTATAACATATCCTAAAATAGTTTATGAAATGCCAAAGGAGTGATTAGAAATGAAAATAAAGATAATTGATTTGTTTAATAAAATAGCAAATGATGAGGAAGTACCAAAGAAGATAAAATATTTCGGAGAAATATATGAATATTCAGAAGATATGAAATTCTATTATCAAAACGGTTTTTCTATGTATAGAGATTTTTTTACAGAAGGTAACTGTTTAAACGATGAAGTAGAAATTATAGAAGAAGAAAAAGAAATAGAAAAAATAGGTAAAATATATGACGGTTTTACTGATAGCTATTATGATACCTGTTTAGAGACAACAATTAAAAAAGTTGATGAGATAATCGATGTAGTAAATAAATTAAAAAAAGAAAAATAGGAGGTTGATTATGATAAGCCAGAAACATTTAACAATAAGAGAAGCTAAGAATGAAATAAAGAAATTAGAACATGAGTTAGATGTTTATGCAACAAAAAGAAATATCAATTTTTTAAAAACACAACCTGGTGCTATGAAAATACAAGATGTCGTTGTGGATAGTAGTTACATGAATTTTGATAAGTTTCTTAACTACACAATAAGAGATGAAGAATATGACACAAAAATATACGGTTTATTGGCTTCTATTTTTTCTTATCAAAAATACATAGCTGATGAATTAAAACGCATGTCAGAATACGATGAAATTAGCTATATAACGTATTTAAGAGAAGAAGAAAAGAAAAGTTGGCGAGAAATAGATAAAATGTTACACCATGGAGAGGGATATTCTAAATTAAAGTATATTCGATATAAAAAAGGCAGAAAAAATGATGTCAATAGCAATTGATACCATTTGATACCGTTTTAATGTAGTATAATGATATCATGGAATAATTATAAAGTTATTCCTACTAGTATCACACTAGTCAACCCCTTTTTATTCTTTTAGTGTAACTACCTATTTTAGGTAGTGTACTAATGATTGTTATTTGAGCATAGGTAGAGAATGCACTATCATAGGTTTGTGTTGTGAAGCTCGACAACATGATTGCCCTAGGTAGAGATGTGTGGTGCAAGTCCACGAGAACATTGAGCAAATGGGAATAATCATTAGTGCAATATCTAAAAAAGTACTGCAGCATCACCTTCCTTGCAACTTAGGTTGCTTTTTTATTTGGGAACACAAAGCTAATTATTGTAACCTCTGTCCAATTAGTTCGTTGTGTTCAAAAATAAGAAAAGAAGATGTTTATGGAAAAGAATAAAAAGGAAAAGAAGAAATCAAAGCAAAAAGACTTTGATTTTTTTAAATATTGTATGAGGTATGCAAATTGTAAGTTGTGACCAAAAAATGGTAAAGGAGCCTGCAAATGAAGTCAGTAACCGAAGAAATGATTAGACAATACAAAATAATGAAGTTAGGTTATGACTTTATGGGTTATGAAGTATCACAAAAGAAATACTTATCATTTCATCATTTGATTATTCCTAGAAGAAATTGTACAAGATTAGGACTAGGAGACGGTTACTACAAATGGAATGGGGCTATATTAGTACAGGAAACGTCGCACGAATACTTACACATAATTGAGCAAAAAGATTACGATATGTTTTTATCAATCACAAGTGAAATGATTGATGAGAATGTCAAAGGGAGAATAGATAAAGATAATCTTTTGAAAATAAGAGATATTTTATTACAATTCGAAAAAGAACATATTAATGATAAGACAAGAAAAGGTAAAAAGATTATTAAAGAGGATTATTTAACAAGAAGATTAAAATTAAACTTATGAAAAAGAAGAGTGATATGCATGATTTATAGAATATGTCGTCGCTGTAAAAAAGTGATATCTTAACCAAATTCTTATTGTGATGAATGTAAAAGCTTAAGAGATCAAGAGCAAGTAAAAAGATATTACAAAAGAAAAACAGATCCTAAATATCAAAAATTTTATAAGTCAAAGGAATGGGATTTATTAAAGCGAAAAAGGATGAGTGATGCAAAATATAAATGTGAGTATAAAGATTGTAAGCAGTATGCAACTGAAGTTCATCATATAAAACCAATTCAAACTGAAGAAGGTTGGAAAAAAAGATTAGACTATGATAATTTGATGTGCGTATGCTTAAACCACCATAATTTATTGCATGATCGATTCAAAGAAAGGAGGTCGAAGAAATGAAATTAAAAGTAATTGCATTGTATAAAGATGGAAAGCCAAGCGATTTAACTTTGACAAAAGAGAAAAAAACCATTAAATATG
>CALVKP010000081.1 GCA_944332735.1 uncultured Bacilli bacterium
CTGTTAATCAGGGGGTCGTAGGTTCGAGTCCTACTTGAGGCGCCATGGCCTGTTGGTGAAGCGGCTTAACACACTGCCCTTTCACGGCAGCATTCACGAGTTCGAATCTCGTACAGGTCACCATAAAAAAATTACAAGTATTCGTACTTGTTTTTTTGTATCATAAAAGGATTTCATGAGAAAATGAAATCCTTTATTTTTTGAAAATGTTTGGTCTTATATATTTTTAAAAACAAATTTAGATTGACACAATATAATTCATAAGCAAGTAATAAAAAGATGATTAAGAAAATAAGACAATGAAATGGTAAGAATGATAAAGAAAATAATTCTCTTAATCCTATTGCTCCAATTAAGAAGATAATTAACATACTACCAAACAAAGTTCCACGTAATAAATTGAATGGATAACATAAGCGGAATAGTAAAATAAATGAAATAAATCCCATTGTTAAGACACAAATTGTAGATAGTTGTCCTTTTGTTAAATGGAAAATACTACCACATAATAATACCATTAAAATACTTTCAACAATGGTAACTGCTGTTGGAATCGATTTACTAATAATATTAAAGAAGAAATATTTTTTCACTCGTTTTTCATTTGGTTCTAATGCTAATATAAAAGATGGAATTCCAATCGTTGTAACACTAATTAATGTTAATTGAATTGGAACAAATGGATATGGTAGTGAAATAAATAAGAAACAAAGTGCTAATAAGGTTGCATAGATTGTCTTTACTAAGAATAAAGTAGCAGAACGTTCAATGTTATTGATAATTTGTCTTCCCTCTTTTAAAATCTTAGGAAGGCGATCAAAATTAGAATCTAATAATACCATTTCTGATACATTTCTAGCAGCATCACTCCCACTTGCGACAGCAATACTACAATCAGCTTCTTTTAAAGCTAATACATCATTGACTCCATCTCCAGTCATAGCAACAACATGTCCATTTTCTTTTAAAGCTTTTACCATATCTTTTTTTTGTTCAGGGGTAACACGACCAAAAATTTGATATTCTTCCACTGCTTTTTTAATACTTTCATAATCTTTTAAAGTAGATGCATCAATTGCTTTTAAATCCGTAATTCCTACTTTAGAAGCAACATTTGTTACTGTTTTTATATGATCTCCAGATATAATTTTGATATCCACACCTTCTTGTTTAAAAAAGGTAAGTGTTTGTTTTGCTTCTTTACGAATATGATCTTGTATTTGAATAAAACCAATCACTTCTATTTGTCGTGGTAATTTTCTATCTTCTAACGATTGACGGGAGGTTGCTAGAACAACGACTCTACTATCTTGAGATAATGTATTTACAATCTCTTTCATATCATTTGGAATATCTTTAATTAAAAATTCTAATGCTCCTAGTAAAATAGATTGATTTTGAAAAGTAACTCCTGACCACTTTTGTTTAGAAGTAAATGGTACTTGATATAAAACTTCTTTTTCTATATGTTCTTGATATGTTTTTTTAATTGCTGTCATAGTAGCATTACTATCCTCAAAATTAGTAGCTAATAAAGTAAGTAATGTTTCCATTTCTTTTTGATTATGAGATTGATATGGAACTAAATTGGTAATAATCATATCTCCTTCTGTTAGTGTTCCCGTTTTATCAAGACAAATTGTATCTACTCGTGCTAACGTTTCTAATCCATATAATTGTTCTACTAAGATTTTATAACGGGTTAATTTCGCAACTCCTACGGCGAGTACAGTACTCGTTAAAAGTACTAATCCTTCTGGTATCATCCCAATGACAGCAGCTACGGTATTTAAAATTGCCTGATTTAATGAATGGTGTAAACTATATTGTTTTAAAAATAGTAAGATACCAAGAGGTAAAATAATGATTGATACTACTTTAATCACTTTATTTAATGTTTGCATAATTTCTGAACGGACTTTTTTTACAAACTTAGTACTACTAGCAATTTTAGAAGTATAATTATCCATTCCAATGTGTTCTACTTTCGCATAACATGTTCCTGAACTAATAAAACTACCTGATAAAATCATATCGTTTTCTTCTTTATATACTGGTTCTACTTCTCCAGTAATAATTGATTCATTCACTTCTACTTCTCCATTTTTTATAATCGAATCCACTACCACTTGATCCCCACGATTAAAGCGAACAATATCATCTAATACTAATTCATAAATACTTACTTTTTTTATTTTACCATCACGAACGACTAATGCTTTTGAAGCTGCTAAAAGAGATAATTTATCAATCTGTTTTTTCGCATGAATCTCTTGAATGGTACTAATTAATGTATTACAAATAACAACCCCCATAAACAATAAATTTTTAAAAGAACCACTTAATATAACTGCGAGCGCTAAACAAGTATTTAAAATATTAAATGGTGTAATGATATTACGAAGAATAATTTCAGGGATTGTTCTTGTACGTGGAGTTTTATCTGTATATACAAGATTTTCTTGTTTTCTTAAATAAACTTGTTCTTCAGTTAAACCTTTATGAATATCTGGGTTATAACGTTCCATACAATCCCTCCTTTATCAAACATTATACTATAATTTTTAAAAGCTGTAATAAACTTTTGATAGAAAAGAAGTTTGTATTACCAAACTTCTAGAGAGTAAATACTTTATATACAGATTCTATCTCAGTTGAAAATGGTAAGATAATATTTAAATGATTTTCTGAATCTAGATAATATTGTAAAGTCTGATTTTGAACTAATTCTTGATATGTTGCCATGGTATTTTGGACAAATTGAGTTTTTTCTTCTAAGGAAAGTTCAGACTCACTATCTATCCACCTATAAAGAGCATCTTCTACTTTTAAATCAATATTAAAATTATAAATGGATGCGATTTTATAAACGTCTTCATAAGTTACAGAATTTCCACTACTTAAATAGAAATGATATGTCATATAAGAGTATGTTACCTTTCCTTGATTACGATGTTGTATGTAAATTAAAAGGGATAACACATCTTTATAAACGCTATATTGATACTGACTTATAATATTTTGCCCTACTTGATTCATTTTCTTTTTTTCTTGATATAGTGTTTGATACATTTCTTGAATTTCTTGATTTGCTAAAGTTACATCCCTACTATTTAAATTAATCATTGGAAAACGAAGTTGTTTATCCTTTGTATAGGGAGCTTTAAAAACAAATGCTTTATCTAAAAAGATTTTATTTTGTTCCATTTCTTGTTTTTCTAAAGAGTTTACAATCAGTGGTGTACTATTACGACTTGGACGAATGAATTCAATATAAACAAGGTAACTAACCCCTATTAAAATAGCACTTAAACTTAAAAATAAAATGCTATAAATAATATGTTTCATTTTATAATTCATAGTTACCACATCCTTGTCTTTAGTATAACACAAGTATGATTTATTCGGTGCTATAAGTTATAAAAATCATAGCCTACTTTACAAAAAAAGATTTGAATACATCAAACCTTTTTATTACTCATTATTTGATATTCATCATTTGATATCTTTTTTAAAACGAGTTTATATTTTGCTTTAATATCTGAATCTTCATATTCAAAATAATCATCTTTTTTTAAATCAGTTACTTTCTCATCATCTTCTAACACACCACTAATATCATCATAAGTGATTTCTATTTCATTTGTTTCTTGATGAACTATGATTTTTGTAACTTTATATAGTACATCTTTCATATTTTTATCATACTGACAAGTAATTTTATCATCTTTTAAAATCGTTTCATCTAATTGTTCTTTTTGTATTTCCACTCCAAATAATGTTTTTACAAATGGATTTAATTTAGAAAATTGAATCATTTTCTTTTCCTCTTGATTCTCTTCTTTTTCAAATACACTATGATCTTCTTGTTCTTTTAAATAATAACAAGTTGCATTTGTCATTTCTAAATCGGTAAAATTAGAATCATCATATGTTGTTCTTGTATGATTTAAATACATAAAAACTGGTTTTAATTTCTGATTTAATAATTGATTATATTCTTTTTTTGTTTCATCAGATGTAATATCAACTGATTCTTTTTTTGTTTCTTCTTTTTGTTTGTTTTCTAATTTTTTAATTTCATCTTCCTTTTCGTTAATTTCTCTTTTTAAACGATTGGTTTCGTTTGAATAATTCATGGATAAAACATAATAGGTTCCTAAACTACCTAATAAAATACCAATTAACAAACATAAAATAAAACCAAATGATCTTGATTCTCTTCTTTCCATAGTGACCTCCTACTCTTATTATTTCCATTTTTTGTATGTATATACAAAAAAATTACGATTCTATTCGTAATTTTTTACAAGTTATATTCCCATAAATTATTTAAGAAAACCTTGAATAATAACTTCTTCTGCCTCTTTTTCTGTCAATCCTAATGACATTAATTTCATAAGTTGTTCCCCTGCTATTTTACCAATTGCCGCCTCATGGATTAAATTCGCTTCCACATCTTTCGCATATATTTCTGGAATTGCTTTTACCCTACCATGGTCTTTTAAAATGGCATCACATTCTACATGTGCATAACATTTTGTTTTTCCAATGACATTAGAAGAAAATTCTTGGTAAGATTCTTCTGTTGCAACAGATCTAGATGTAACATGTGTACTTGCATTTTTCCCTTTTAATTTTACTTTAAAATCGGTCATTGCTTTTTGTTTACCATGTGTCATAATCTTTTCTGTAATCACTAATGTACTATTTTCTTCCAATTTCGCATATGTTTTTCTCTTTGCAGAATCTACTCCTTTTATTTGTACTGTATCAATCGTCATATGTGAAGACGGTTTCATATATATTTCTGTTACTGGATTTAAAATCTTCTTTCCTGTTCCTACACCTTCTCCATAGTGTTTTTCTACATATTTTACTTTGGCATTCTCTTCTATATAAAAACGATGAATCCCATCATGAATAGAATTTTTATTATGATCATTATGAACACCACATCCTGAAATAATTACTATATTTGAATTTCTACCAATGTGAAAATCATTATATACTACATCAGTTAATCCACTTTCTGTAATAATCACAGGAATATGAACAATCCCAAATAATGTATTTTCTTTCACATATACATCAATCCCTTTCCCATCTTCTTTACTTACGATATTGATATAAGGATTACTTTTTCTACCAATACATTGTCCATTTTTTCGGATATTATAAACTTCTTTATTTTCTACATCATCTGAGATAATCTCATGTAATAATTTTTTATCTACTTCATTCATCTTTTAATCCCCTACCTTGTTTGATTCTTTCAAAATCGTTTGCATCATTTCTTTGTGGTCTCCCATTTGTTTCATCTTTCCTTTTTCTAACAAAATAATTTGATCAGCAAGGTTTAAAATACGTTCTTGATGGGATATGACTAGTGTAATTCCATGAGAAGTAGATTCTATGTTACGAAATACTTCTGTTAAACTTTGGAAACTCCACAAGTCAATTCCTGCTTCTGGTTCATCAAAGATAGTTACATATGGATTACGTGCTAATACCGTTGCAATTTCTATTCTTTTTAACTCTCCACCTGATAAAGAACGATTTATTTCTCGTTTTAAATAATCTTTGGAAGTCATACCTACTTTCTTTAAAAGATTCAGAGCTTCTTCTTCATGAATTTCTTTCCCGTGTGCTATCTTTAAAAGATCAAATACTGTAATTCCTTTAAAAAGAACTGGTTGTTGAAAAGCAAAACCAAATCCTAATTTAGCTCGCTCATTCACTGATAAATGAGTAATGTCTTTTCCTTCAAATATAATTTGACCAGAATCTGGTTTTTCAATTCCCATGATTATTTTCACAAGCGTGGATTTACCACTTCCATTAGGACCAGTAATAACATAAAATTTATTCTTATCCAAAACAAGATTTATATGATCTAAAATTTTCTTGTTGTTTCTTTCAAAACAAATATCTTTTAGTTCTAACATAACTATATCCTTTCCAATCATGTGAAATAAATTTCACATTTATCTTATTATAACGATTCTATATTATTTCCGCAACTATATTTTATGATATCAAAACCAAAAAATTCTAATCATAGATTAGAATTTAAAGATTTGGATCAACAAGTATTTTTACTGCTGCATCTTTTCCGCTGCTTAGTCTTTCATAAGCATTTTGTACTTGATCAAATGAAACAGTATCATCTACAAATTTCATAACATCTATTTGTTTCTTAGCAATCATTTCAATACAAGTTTCAAATTCATCTTTTGTATAAGCAATTGCCCCTTGTACAGTTAATTCATTCATAACTGCTAAGACAGTTGGAACTGGAATTGCGGTTGTTGCAACTCCTACTAAAACAACACAACCACCTGGTCTTACCATCATAAAGGCACTCGTAACAGCATTCGAATTTCCACAACATTCAATCACTGTATCAAATCCTTCCTTGGTATCTTTCATGATTTCTTGTAATAGATTTTGATTGGTTGCATCATAATATTTATCAGCAGCACCAAGTGTAATTGCTTTATTACCACGAGATGGATTTGTTTCACTTACCGCTACAAAACTTGCCCCTTCTTTTTTTGCCAACACCGCACTTAATAATCCAATGATTCCACCGCCAACAACAAGTACTTTCTCACCTAATTTAATATTTGCTAGATGTACAGCATGCATAGCAACTGCCGTTGGTTCTACCATTGCCATTTCTTCTGAACTTGTTTCTTTTGGTACTTTGATTACCATATCTGGTCGAACAGATATCTTTTTCGTAAGTGCTCCTGGTCTTGAAACAGCAAGTCCTACCGCATCACTCCAAGTTTGCCTACAGTATTGTGGATTTCCACTTTCACAAGCTTCACAATGTCCACATGGTGTAATTGGTAGAGCTGTTACTACATCTCCTACTTTTAAATCATCACGACTTCCTGGATCTATCACAGTTCCACAAAATTCATGTCCCATGACCAATCCTTTAGGATTTCCTGTTTCAAAATTGTGTAAATCTGAACCACAAATTCCTGATTTTAAAATTTCTATCACAACTTCTCCATTTTTAGAGATTGGTTCTTCTATTTCTTTTACTTCTAATTTCCTTTTATCTACTAACATAACGGCACGCATATCTTATCACCTCATATTTTCATTTTAACACAATTTTTCTTGATTGAACTTTTAAATCTTCATACTTTACATATCATTGATAACGATAGATTCTAAAATTGGTGAATTTCAAAAGTAAATTGTATACTGATTTGAAAGAGAAAAAGTGCAAGTTTTAATTGATAAAATTTGTACTTTTTATTTGTCAAAGATTGTGAAATATGGTACTATAATGATG
>CALVKP010000082.1 GCA_944332735.1 uncultured Bacilli bacterium
TATTAGATAATATGGATATTGAACGTGAACGTGGAATTACGATTAAATTAAATGCTGTAGAATTAGAATATCAAATGGATGGAGAAACTTATCAACTTCATTTGATTGATACTCCAGGTCATGTTGATTTTTCGTATGAAGTAAGTCGTAGTTTAGCAGCTTGTGAAGGAGCTATATTGGTAGTTGATGCAGCACAGGGAATAGAAGCACAAACACTTGCTAATTTATATCTTGCTTTGGATAATAATTTGACAATTATTCCAGTAATTAATAAAATTGATTTACCAAATGCGAATCCTGATAAAGTAAAGCAAGAATTAATGGATACGTTAGGGTTTGAAGAGGATGAAATTATTTTAACGAGTGCGAAGAATGGAATTGGTATTAAAGAATTGGTAGAACAAGTGATTAAAAAAGTACCAGCTCCAACTGGGGATGAGAAAAAACCGTTAAAGGCTTTAATTTTTGATAGTTATTATGATGCTTATTTAGGGGTTGTAGCATTGATTCGGATTATAGATGGATCTGTTCATGTGGGAGATGAAATTTACATGAAACAGGCAAATCGTAGTTATTCTGTGGTAGAGTTAGGTGTTTCAACGCCCCATAAAAAGAATTTAAAAGAGTTGACAGTGGGAGAAGTTGGTTTTTTAACTGCTAGTATTAAAGATATTCAAGATATTAAAGTAGGAGATACCATTACTTTAAAAAGTAATCCTTGTGAAGGAGAAGTAATTGGTTATAAACCGATGAAACCAATGGTATTTTGTGGATTATATCCTATTGAATCTAATAAATATGATAGTTTAAGAGAGGCTTTGGAAAAATTAAAATGAAATGATGCTTCTTTAGAGTTTACTCCTGAGACAAGTAAAGCATTAGGATTTGGATTTCGTTGTGGATTTTTAGGTCTTCTTCATATGGACATTATTGAAGAGAGAATTGAACGTGAGTTTAAGATTGATTTGATTGCTACTAGTCCTTCGGTTATTTATGATGTAGAATTAACAGATCATACGCATATGATGGTAGATAGTCCTTCTAAGATGCCTGATCGTGTTCGTATCAAAGATGTAAAAGAACCTTATATTCGTACTAATATCTTTGTACCGAGTGAATATATTGGTCCTGTGATGGAGTTATGTCAAAATAAGCGTGGGAATTATGTATCAATGGAATATTTAGATGCGACTAGAGTAAATATTCATTATGAAATTCCACTTTCAGAAATAGTTTATGATTTTTTTGATCGATTAAAGTCTAGTACGAAGGGATATGCTTCATTTGATTATGAATTAATTGGTTATAAGAGTAGTGATTTAGTAAAGATGGATATTTTATTAAATGGTGAAATGGTAGATGCACTTAGTATGATTGTCCACCGTGATTTTGCTTATAAACGTGGAAAAGCAATTGTGGAAAATTTAAGAAAACTAATTCCAAGACAACAGTTTGAGGTTCCGATTCAAGCGGTGATTGGGTCTAAGGCAATTGCTCGTAGTAATATTAAGGCAGTTCGTAAAAATGTACTGGCAAAATGTTATGGTGGAGATGTGAGTCGTAAGCGTAAGTTATTAGAGAAACAAAAAGAGGGAAAGAAACGTATGAAAATGGTTGGAAGTGTTGAAGTTCCTCAAGAAGCATTCTTATCTATTTTAAGTATGGATGAGCAAGATTCTTAAAATTATATTCTAGTTTTGTCGAATTACAACATATCTAAAAGAAAACGTGATAGGATTCTTTTAGAGGTGGTATATTTATGGTGAATCAAGAAATAGTTATGATTTATTATGATGATTTATTAGAGACGTTAGAAGATGTGAAAAGAGCTACTTATTTTTTAGAAGATAGGTAGTTTTTTTCTTCTTTTTTTGTTATGATGAAAGTAAGGAGGCATAGGATGGAAAACAACATGATTCAAACAAAAGATTTAAGCATTTCGTTTGGACGCAAAAAAGTGTTAAATAAAATTACATTTGATGTGAAGGAATGTGAAATATTTGGCTTTTTAGGACCAAGTGGTGCTGGAAAAACAACAACGATTAAGATTTTAACAAAACAGTTGAAAGAAACTTCTGGAAGTTGTGAAGTAAATGCGAAAAGAAATGAAATTGGAATACTAAGTGATAATAGTGGAGTTTATGAAAGATTATCTGTTTATCGTAATTTATGTTTTTTTGCAGAACTGTCTCAAACAGATAAGAAGTATGTAGAAGAAGTATTAAAAGAAGTAAAACTATGGGATGATAAAGATAAAAAAGTAGAAAATTTATCGAAAGGGATGAAACAACGTCTTTTACTTGCTTGTGCGATTATTCATCATCCAAAATTATTATTTTTAGATGAACCAACAGCATCTTTAGATCCTGCTACAACAGAAGAAATTCATAAGTTATTATTGAAGTTAAGAAAAGAGAAAACAACTATCTTTTTAACAACACATAATATGGAAGAAGCTGACTTATTATGTGATCGGGTTGCTTTTTTAAATAAAGGAGAAATCGTGGAAGTAGGGACACCACGTGAATTAAAATTAAAGTATGCAAAAGATTCTGTGTCTATTATTTATGAAGATGAAAAAGAAGTGATTGTTAAAAAAGATACAGATGCGATTGTAAAAGCATTACAAAAAAATAATAAGAAAAAGATTCAATCGATTCATTCCCAAGAACCTAATTTAGCAGAAATTTTTTTAAGTTTAACGGGGAGGGAATTGAAATGAGATTTTATAAAATAAGAGCATTATTTAAATTAGGATTAGAAGATTTATTAAAAAATTTAAATGTCTTTATTTATGTGATTTTACCAATTGCTTTTGCTTTTTTATATGCGAATATGGGAAATACACCGAAAGAGTATTTATTTTCTATTTGTACTTTACTTACTTTATCGATGGTACCTGTTGCATTAATGGGGACGATTATTGCGGAAGAAAAGGAAAAAAATACACTTCGTACTTTAATGTTAAATGATGTCAAAGCAAGTGAAATATTATTTGCGAAAGCAATGATTTGTATGTTGTTTGTGGTGATAGATAATTTATTGATTTATTTTATTTTAAAATTACCAATGGATCATTTTATTTTATATCAACTCGTTAGTTTTATAACGGGATTAGCTGTTATATTATTTGGAGCTTTTGTAGGGTTACTTGCGAAAAATCAAATGTCAGCAGGACTTTTATCGATGCCATTTATGATTCTTTTTATGGCTCCAATGTTTATTATGATGTTTAAAGATAAATTAGCTGAGACAATTTCTAGTTTACTTCCAACAGATGCAATGATGGAAATATTTTCATGTATTACAAAAAATACTTTGACAATTACCAAAGTAGCTTTTCCTTGTGCTGTAATTATCGTATGGTTGGTAATTAGTATTTTATTATTTCAATTTGCGTATAAAAAAGTAGGGGTTGATAATTAGGCAATTCTTTGGAATTGTCTTTCTTTGTGCTATAATGAAAGTGGTGATGGTATGATTACGGCAATTGAATTAAAAGATGGAATGGGTAGTTTAGAATATGGTACGGATTCGTTTGAAAAGCCTTGTATTTATTATGTAGATGACCGTTTAGAAAAACATATGACAAAGGTGGAAGATCAGTTACTGATTTTAAAAGAGTTATCAGAAGTATATGATGCCAATGATATATATGATGATTTTTTGAGGATTGTAGACCATGTCAAAAAGAAAATACGTAAAGATGATGTTCTAATGATTGAGAAGATGGGAGAAAAATATGGAACAAAAGTCGTGATTACCTTTTTAATTTTATATATGCAGATGTTATTAGATGAAAAAAATTATCGCTTTGGAAAAGAAAGGACTTGTTTAAGACTATATTATCTCTTTTTTGAAGATTATAGTATTAGTCAGTGTATTCACATGTTAGATGATATGGATGAAAAAGAAATAAAGAAAATATGCAAAGAAAAGGATGTTTTGGCTTAGTGTGAAGTTGGTGTCAAGTCTTTGATTTCGTTGACAAAATATGACATTACTGATAAAATGTAGATGTCGAATAAAGAGGTGGAAAATATGAACGATAGAATTTTATTAACAACAAAAGATATTTTAGAAAAAGACTTCAAAATTGATACACGTGGATATCGTCCTCAAGAAGTAGATAAGTTTTTGGATATTATTATTCATGACTACGAAGAATATGAAGCTGTAATTTCTGATATGAAGAAAACACAAAAAGAAATTATGGAAGAAAATGCACGATTGAAGCAAGAAAATAGAAGTCTTCACACGAAATTAGATGTGTTAAGTGAAACAGGTGGCGAAAGTACAAATGTATCAAATGCTGATGTTTTAAGAAGATTATCTAATTTAGAGAAAATTATTTACGGAAAAGAATAATATTTTGACAAACGCTATATTCTTGTAATATAGAGGAAAGTCCATGCTCGCACAGTCTGTGATGATTGTAGTGTTTGTGTGTAGGGAAAAAATAACCTACAGGAGAGAATTCTCACGGCTCTTTAAAAATCTAAGTACATTTGTATAGGATTTGATGAAGTATAAAAGTGCCAAAGTGACGATGCCTTTTAGAAATAAAAGGAGTGGAACGTGGTAAACCCCACAAGCGAGAAACCCAAATTTTGGTAGGGGAGCTTGAGTTAGAAAGAAACGAATTTCGCTCGGGATCAAGTAATTGATAGATAAATGTTTGTCGCCTAGAAATAGGAACAGAACATGGCTTATAAAATATTATTTTTTTTATGTTTCATTGGAGTGATAAACGTGAAAGAAATTGGAGAGAGATTAAAAGAAACGAGA
>CALVKP010000083.1 GCA_944332735.1 uncultured Bacilli bacterium
GCCTGTACATCGGCAACAGATGAATATAATGCTGCAGTTATGGAAGATACACCAAGAGAAACATGTGGGTCATATTTAACAAATTTTAATGAAGAATTAGGAGATGTATTTTACTGGACAATGAATGCGTTTTCTGCGGAGTCTGAGGACTACTCGCGCGATGTTTGGATTGCGGCATTCTATCAGGGCGTTGGCGAATTCGGTGGCGACCATGCGGGCATTGCATTCACTTATGGGGCGCGTCCAGTTCTCTATTTGAAATCAGATATCGAAATAACAGGAGGAGATGGAACGAAAGGAAATCCGTTTATAATCGGATAAAGAATAAACAAAAGAATATGTGTTAGCAAAGGCATAAGCCTTTGTAAAAAAATCGCGAAAGCGATTTTTTTGCAGGACTGACAAAATTATCTTAACTCTTATTTTGATATTTATGATTGAATAAAAAAATAGATAAACTAGCACTCACCACTTGACAGTGCTAATATATTGTGCTATACTTTGATTGTATCTGGAACAGAACAGAAAGAGGGGGATAATATGAATGGACAAAATCCGTATGAAGAAAATTTACAGAAACCACTAGAAAAATATGGACGTGATATTGTTCAAGCTGTGAAAGATAATAAAATTGATCCAGTGATTGGACGTGATGAAGAGATTCGTAGTATTACCCGTATTTTATCTAGAAAGACAAAGAATAACCCAGTATTAATTGGGGAGCCAGGAGTTGGTAAAACTGCAATTGTAGAAGGACTTGCAGAACGTATTGTCAAAGGGGATGTTCCTGATAGTTTAAAAAATAAGACAATTTGGGAACTTGATTTAGGTGCTTTAATTGCAGGTGCAAAATACCGTGGTGAGTTTGAGGAACGTTTAAAAGCAGTATTAAAAGAAATTAAGGATTCTGATGGTTCTATTATTTTATTTATTGATGAAATTCATATGATTGTAGGTGCTGGTGCCTTAGAAGGTGCTATGGATGCTGGGAATATGTTAAAGCCAATGTTAGCACGTGGAGAGATTCATTGTATTGGTGCGACTACTTTAAATGAATATCGTAAGTATATAGAAAAAGATGGAGCATTGGAAAGACGTTTCCAAAAAGTTATGGTAAGTGAACCAACGGTTATGGATACATTAACGATTCTTCGTGGTTTAAAACAACGTTTTGAAGTATATCATGGAGTTACGATTAAAGATAGTGCTTTAGTAGCTGCGGCTACCTTATCTGATCGTTATATTACAGATCGTTTTTTACCAGATAAAGCGATTGATTTAGTAGATGAAGCGTGTGCTACAATTAAAGTTCAAATTGATTCTGTACCAATTCCACTGGATAAATTAACACGTGAGATTATGCAATTAGAAATAGAGTTACAAAGTTTGAAAAAAGAAAAAGATGAACTTAGTAAAGAACGTGTTTCTAAAATTAAGGAAAAAATATCTAAATTAAAAGAACAAGAAGCAAAATTACGTGCTGATTGGGAAAGTGAAAAGAAAATCAATGAAGAAATTCGTTCTACGAAAGATAAATTACAACGTGCTCGTTTTGATTTAGAACAAGCTGAAAATTGTTATGATTTAGAAACTGCTGCAAGATTACGTCATGGTGAGATTCCAAAATTGGAACAACAATTAGAGGAGTTACATAAAAAGGATGAATCTTCTATTTTAAGTGATATAGTTCGTGATGAGGATATTGCTGCCATTATTTCTAAATGGACCAATATTCCGGTTCAAAAATTAGTTGGTGGAGAAAAAGAGAAGTTATTACATCTAGAAGAAAATATGAAGAAACGTGTCAAAGGACAAGATGAAGCCATTAAATTAGTGAGTGAAGCGATTATTCGTGCTCGTGCTGGTATTAAGGATCCAAAACGTCCAATTGGTTCATTTATTTTCTTAGGCCCTACTGGAGTAGGTAAAACGGAAGTTGCTCGTACGCTTGCTTATGAATTATTTGATGATGAAAGACATATGATTCGTATTGATATGAGTGAATATATGGAAGCACATTCTGTTTCTCGTTTAGTTGGTGCTCCTCCAGGATATGTAGGATATGATGAAGGGGGTCAATTAACAGAAGCAGTAAGAAGAAACCCATATAGTATTGTATTATTTGATGAGATTGAAAAAGCCCATCGTGATGTATTTAATATTTTATTACAAATATTAGATGATGGTCGTATTACTGATTCTCAAGGACGTACAGTTGATTTTAAAAATACGATTATTATTATGACTTCTAATCTTGGTAGTGAATATATTTTGGAAAATCACGAGAATGCGAATGAAATGGTTATGAATGAATTAAGACATACATTTAAACCAGAGTTCTTAAATCGTATTGATGAGATTATTATGTTCAAATCACTATCTAAAGATGTTGTTTATGAAGTGTTAGATAAGATTATCAAAGAAATTGAGATGAGACTTTCTGATAAGAAGATTACCTTAAAATTAACAGAAAATGCGAAAAAATATATTATTGATCATTCTTATGATGAAAACTATGGTGCTAGACCAATCAAACGTTATGTGACTCGTAATTTAGAAACTGTTTTAGCAAGTGCGATTATTGAAGATGAAATTAAATTTGGTAGTCAAGTAACTGTTGATGTGAAAGATGATCAATTCATTTTAGAGTAAGATTTTCTTACTCTTTTTTTATTGAAATATACTTCATGAGTGTGATAAAATATGAATATGAATGGGGGAAGTAGTTCCATGGAAAAATATATACCTGATGTTTACCAAAAAAGTATTTATACAATAGATTATCACAAGTTAAAAGATAGTGGGATCCGCTTTCTTTTATTTGATTTAGATAATACTTTATCTCCAATGGGAGAAGATAAACCTACAGATAAATTGAAAAATTTTATGGTAGAGTTAAAACAAGAGTTTGAGATTCTTATTTTTTCAAATAGTCCACGCAAAAGAGTCATGGCTTTTGCTGAAGCGTTAGATTTAAATGCTGTTTACTTTGCTTGTAAACCAATGCGTTCTAAGTTTGAGATGGTAATGCGTGAATATAAACTACAAGAAAATGAACTCGCAATTATAGGAGATCAAATTTTAACGGATGTAGTAGGAGGAAATAAAGTTGGTATTACAACAATTTTAGTAAATCCAATTAGTACAAAAGATAGTATTTTTACAATATGGAATAGACATAGAGAAGATAAAATTATTAAAAAATTAAGAGATCGTGGTCTATTTACGAAAGGAAAATATTATGATTAAAAAATGTATTGGTTGTGGTTCTATTTTACAGAATCAAGATTCTAATCAAATAGGGTATGTATCTGATTTAGAAAAAGATTTATGTGAAAGATGTTTTAAAATACGTCATTATAATCAATATCAAACAGTAGAGAAAACAAATCAAGACTATATTCCTATTTTAAAACAAATTGCAAGTACCAATGATTTAGTTTTATTGGTTGTAGATTTATGGAATATAAGTCCTAAATTAAATGAGATATTGTCTTATTTTCATGATCATGTATTACTTGTTATGACAAAAAGAGATTTATTACCAAAAGGGTTATATGAACAGAGATTATTAGATTATATGAATGATGATTCTTTTGTAGATAAGATTATGATTAGTAGTCAAAAGAATTATCAATTTGATTTATTATTAGAAAAAATTAGACAATATCAAACGAGTCAACATGTTTATATTGTTGGTTTAACAAATGCTGGGAAGTCTACTATGTTAAATCAGATGATTAAAAATTATACAAATTTAAATACAATGATTACAACATCTATGCAACCAAGTACAACAGTAGGTATGATTGAAATACCTATTGATGAGTCGTTGATATTAATAGATACGCCAGGTATTTTAGATGAAGGAAACTTTTTAAATGTTGTATCGCCTAAGATGATGAAGAAAATGATTCCTAAAAAAGAAATAAAACCTATTTCTTATCAAATTAAAGGAACACAGTATTTATGGATTGATCAAATTTGTTCGTTTATTATAAAAGATAATGATGTTATATTTTATATTGCCAATACATTAAAAATAGAACGTTTTTATAAAGAAAAAGATCATACTCAGTTTGTTTCTCATCATTTTATGGTAGAAGGAGTACAAGATATTGTTCTTCCTGGGTTAGGTTTTATAAAAGTGATGAGGCCAGGTGATGTTACAGTATTTGTACCAAAAGAAGTAAATGTTTTTATAAGAGATAGTTTTATATAAAATATTTTCTCTTTATTTTATAAGTTTTTTATGATATTCTAGGATATATAGATACTAAGGTGATTATATGGGAAGTACACAAGAGAAAATTACATCTTTACAAAAAGAATTGATTTTATATTCACTGAATTTAGAAAAAGCAGTTGATTTAGAAGATCGGTATGGAATTATTTATTATGATGTGTTATTGCAATTTACGTGGAAACAGTTAGAAGAAATATATGCGAAATATGTGGATGAGAATGAAATCATTGTAACACCATTTTGTAATCAAATTGCAAAAAGTTTATTAGAAAGAGAAGCTCATTTACAAGAAGATGATTATCAATCATTTTTAAAATTATTTGTAGATGAATTGTTTTCTAAGCACCATATTAAAAATTATCGTTTGATTTTTGAACCATTAACTTCTTTTGGAAGCGTTAAGATAGAAGATAATCAGTATATTGTCATTTTATCTAGTAATCATTTAAAAGATATTAATATTCGTTTTAATTTAGAGACTATATTTTTACTATTGTTAGAGATTAAGCAATATGAATTAAAAAAACAGAGATGTGATGATTGTTATATCAAATTAAAACAAGAAAAAATAAGTGCAGTTCAAAAATATTATCCATATCATTTTTATGATTTTACTTTTGATAAGTATTCGTCTTTAGAATTATATACATCTTTAGAATTCTTTCTTTATGTTAGTACGATATCACCTTTAAAAAGAAGAGATTTAGAACGTGAAATTAGAAAAAAAATGGAACAGTATAAAACCAAAATCGTATTAGAGAATTTAAAAGTATATGAAGATAAATTTCCATTTAATAGTTATGATTTATTATTTGAACAACATTTAGATGAATATTCTAACATGATAGAAGAAGATATCTTTCAAGTAGAATATCAACTAAAAGGGAAAAGAAGAACCTTACTAGATATCTTTTTATCTAGTTCTAAGTTACAGAAATTAGTAGAACATAAAAATACAAGTGATGAGAATAAAAAGAAAGCCCAAGAAAAAATTAAAATTTTAAATGAAATTATTGATAAGAGTGATTTCCCAATTCATGAAATTGGTGATGTGATTCAATTTTTATTTACTTCTGGATTATTAGATAAAGATAAGAAGGTAAATCAAAATTTGTTTGAAATATTAATGAGAAAATATCAACATATGATTTCTATTTTTTGGTATCGTTATTCTGATGAGTATGTGAATTATTTAAATTTAGTAAAAGAAATAGAAAATAAATTAATTTTACAAGTTAAAAAGAATAAACAGTTAGCACTTAAAGATTATCAAAGATATTTAGAAAATGAAAAACAGTTTCAAGAACATATTCACTATTTTGAAAACTTTCAACAAGAGATGAATCAATATTTTAAAAAATTACAAAATACGATATCTATGTAAAGAGAATGAGTTTCTCTTTTTTTTAAGTTAGAACAATGTTATAATATTTATATAATAAGAAAGGGGCTTATACATGTTAGGACAAATTATTTCAATTGAAGAAAATACAGTTGTTTTAAAATTAAATATCGATTTAACAAAATTTCAAAGTATTGTAAATTTATTTGTTTTGTTAGAAGAGTCAGATAGAAGATTAATCGGAGAAATCGTAGATGTAAAAGATGGTAATGCATATATTCATTTATTAGGAGAATTAAAGGGTGAGAATTTTGTTCCAGGTGTAAGTCATAAACCATCTTTTGGTGCTTCGGTAAAATTAGTTAGTAAAGAACGTATGCCAATGATTATGAGTGTTGGTGAATATCAAGAAGATAAACATTTATTACTTGGTAAGAGTGTTGTTTATGAAGATATTGATATTTCTGTAGATATTAATGGTTTTTTTAGTAATCATTTTGCGATTTTCGGATCTACAGGTAGTGGAAAATCTTGTAGTGTAGCCCGTATTTTTCAAAATTTATTTGAGAAGAAAAATTCAATTCCTTATCGTGCTAGTATCTTTATTTTTGATGCGTATGGAGAATATCATCAGGCATTTTCTAAATTACATGAGATTACTCCAGAGTTAAATTTTAAAGCATATACAACGAATTTAGAGTTTGGAGATAGTGAAATATTAAGAATTCCATTATGGTTAATGGATGTCGATGATATTGCGATTTTATTAGGAGCAGAAAAAGCAAGTCAATTACCAATTTTGGAAAAAGCATTGAAATTTGTCACTGTGTTTGCCCAAAAAGAAGAAGTAGTTATTAAATATAAAAATGATGTAATTGCTCGAGCTTTATTAGATATTTTATCTAGTGGACGTGCTCCTGCACAAATTCGAGATCAAGTAACAAGTGTTTTAACAAGTTATAATACGAAAGATTTAAATCTAGAGACAACAATTTATCAACCTGGTTATTCAAGACCATTAAAACAGTGTTTATTTATTGATGCAACTGGTAAAATTCGTGATATGGAATTGTTGATTAATTTTTTAGATACTTTCTTAGATGATAATCTTGAATTAAAATTACCAGATGGAACATTTAAATATAATTTAAAAGATTTAGCAAGTGCTTTTGATTTTGCAGTCATTAGTGAAGGGGCATTACTTAGTGAAAAAGTATTTGATGATGTCAATTTATTAAAAGTTCGTCTTCATACGATGGCAAATGGAGAGACAAGTACTTATTTTGATTATCCTGATTTTATTACCAAAGAACAATATATTCGTAATTTATTAACTGCACCAAGTGGTCAAAAAGCTCAAATTATTAACTTTAATATTAATTATATTGATGATCGTTTAGCGAAGACAATTACCAAAGTATATTCCCATTTACTATTTGATTATTGTAAAGATAATCGTAATCGTGGAACACTTCCATTTCATATTGTCTTAGAAGAAGCCCATCGTTATGTTCAAAATGATAGTGATGTTGCTTTAATTGGTTATAATATCTTTGAACGTATTGCCAAAGAGGGAAGAAAGTATGGTGTAATTCTCGGCTTAATTAGTCAAAGACCAAGTGAATTATCAGAAACAACTTTATCACAATGTAATAATTTCTTAGTTTTTAAAATGTTACATCCTCGTGATATTTCTTATATTCGTGATATGGTACCAAATGTTACGGAAGAAATTATGAAAAAGATTCGTGTATTACAACCTGGTTCTTGTATTGCTTTTGGTTTAGCATTTAAAATACCAGTCATTATTCAATTTAAAATGCCAGATCCAACACCATCTAGTGATTCATGTAATGTTAGTAATATTTGGTTTGTGAATCGTCATTAAGAGCATTTGCTCTTTTTTTATGTTGTGTTATAATAATTGCACAAATGGAGGGATTAGATGATAGAAAAGTTTTTAACAAATCGTACAGATGTCATTCGTTTTTCTTCAAATAGTGAAAATGTATCAGAACAATATCAAAAAGAGTTTCATTTAAAATATATACCTCCTTTCCATCGAAATTGGATTTATCGTAATCATAATTACTATTATTACAAATATGAGGCTAATTCAATTATTTATGGTTTTTTAAATGAATTATTAGGGGAAGAGTTATGTTATTATTTTTATTTACCTACGGTTCATTATCAAATAGCTTATGATTTAGATGAAAAGCAATATGCAGTATTATCTGAAAATTTCCGTAAGCATGGTAAAGAATATGTGAATATTTTTCAATTTCCAAATCTACGATATTTAGATACTTATCGTGTTTTTGAAGAAATGTCTCATTTTACTCATGATAAAAAACAGCAGTTACAATTTTTAAAAAGTTTAAAAAGTATGATAGTATTAGATTTTTATATGGGACAAGAAGATCGTAATGAAGAAAATTTTTATTTTGAAAAAACTGGTAATAATTATCAATTAGCAAACTTATTTGATTATGAGATTTCATTTGAAACATTAAAGTATTATGGCAATTCTTTTTTCTTACGTGATTTTGATAATCAAGAATTATGTTGTGAGTTATATCAAGATGAATGGTTTCGAATGTTATTTCAAAAAGCATATTATTTGGATATGGAACAATTATTACAAAAGATTGAAAATAAATATCAATTAAAAATTCCAAGAAGCGTTAAAAAAAGATATTTGAAGTATCATAGTGAAAAACAGGAAATGATGCGACAAATGAATTTGGTAATGAAAAAAAGATGATTAATTCATCTTTTTTCCTTGATAAGTATTTCTTTTTACCATCTCTTTATCAATTTCATTTAGTACACAAAACTTTTTTAATAACCAAGTAGGGGCAATTAAATCTTCTTTTACAGGATCACCTGTAATTCTATGAATTACAATTTCTGGTCTTAAATGTTCTAGTTGTTCTATTACAATATCTACATATTCTTCTTTTGTAAGGACATGAAAGGGATTTTTCTTATACATAGTAGCTAGGGGAGTATCTTTTACAATATGTAACATATGTATTTTAATTCCTTGTATATCTAATTGATTGATATGTTTTGTTGTTTCTAACATCATTTCTTTTGTTTCATATGGTAGTCCATTAATAATATGGACAATCACATTGATATTTCTACTTCTTAATTTTTTTACCATATCATCAAATTCTTTTGTAGTATGACAACGGTTAATTAATTTACTAGTTGTTTCATGTATTGTTTGTAATCCTAGTTCTATCATAAGATAAGTTCGTTTATTTAAATCTTCTAAATAATCTAAACATGCATCATCAATCGCATCTGGCCTTGTTGCGAGCGCTAAACCTATTACATTTGGATAGTTTAAAACAGGTTCAAATTTCTTTTTTAATTCTTCTACTTTCGCATATGTATTGGTACGTGCTTGAAAGTAAGCAATCAATTTACCATCTGCCCATTTTTGGTGCATCATGTTTAATCCTTGTTGCCATTGTTTTTCGATACTATCTTGTTTCTTTCCTGCAAAGTCACCACTACCACTTTTGGAACAATAAATACATCCGCCATATCCTTTTGTACCATCTAAATTAGGACAAGAAAAACCCCCATTTAAACTAATTTTAAAGACTTTGGAATGAAATTTTTGCTGATAAAAATAATTTAATGTATGGTATCTTTTATTATCTAATGTGTATAAAAATGGGTTCATGAGGCACCTCCGTATTAAAAATTATACCAAAAATATGGTATTTTATGGGAAAAATGTGAAAAAACTTCTATTTTTTCTATTTTTTCTATGTAAAATATAGGGAAATTTGCTATAATGATGGTGGAGGTAGAATATGAAAAAGTATAGTTTATTAAAAGCCTTAGGAATTTGTTTTTTTGTATTGATTGTACTATCATTCATTCTTCCTACTGGTACTTTATCTGGAGGAACTTTTACAAAAGCTACGACAGAACCAATTGGATTTTTTGAATGGTTTTCAGCTCCAATGAATACAATCATTAACTATGGTATGTATGGAATCATTTTCTTACTAATTGGTGGACTATATGGTGTATTAAACAAAACAGGTGTTTATACAAAAGTAGTTGACAATGTGAAGAAAAAATATGAAGGAAAGGAAAAGAAGTTTCTTACAATTTCTATTTTAGTATTTGCAGTACTAGCTAGTTTAACTGGTCTTAATATCGCACTATTTATTCTAGTACCATTTATGGCTGCAATTATCTTAAAATTAGGATTTTCTAAAGTAACTGCAATGCTTTCTACTGTAGGTGCTCTTTTAGTTGGTATGCTTGGAAGTACTTATGGATTTAATGTATGTGGTTATATTAATTACTATTTTAGTTTAGATATAAATAATGCGATTTTAATTAAATTAGGTTTCTTAGCTATCTTAGTAATTTTCTATAATTATATGATCCGTAAGAATGCCAAAGTAGAAGTAGTTGCTACAAAAGCAGAAACAAAGACTTCTACAACAACTAAGAAAGCTACAAAGGATACAAAGAAAACTACAAAAGCAGAAACAAAGAAAAGTACAAAGACAACGAAGAAAACTGCTACAAAGAAAACAACAACAAAGAAGAAAAGTAGTAAGAAAAATACAATGAATGAAGCAGTAAAAGACGATGTGTTAGTAGTGCCTCTTTATCAAGAAAATGAATCAAAGAAAAAGAAGAGTGCAGTACCAATGATTGTTATTATGGCAATTATGTTCGTTCTTGTATTAGTTGGTATGTACAATTGGAGATATGCATTTAACATTGACATTTTCGAAAAATCATATGAATCTATGATGGGTGTTGAAGTAAATGGATATGCATTGATTCAAAATGTACTTGGTTATGTAAATCCAATTGGATATTTTACAGTATCAGAACTTGCAACAATTTTAATTCTTGCTGCATTCTTGATTGGATGGATTTATAACTTAAAATTCAAAGAGAGTTTAGATGCATTTATTGAAGGTATGAAAGAAATGCTTCCAACTGCATTCTATGCAACACTTGCTAATTTAATTATGGCAGTCATTGCTTCATCTTCAACAGGTGGAAATATCTTCTTTACAATGAGTGATTGGCTATTAAATATTACAAAAGGATTCAATGCAATTACAACATCTGTTGTTGCTGCATTAGGAGGACTTTTCTATAATGATATGCCATACTTAGTAAATGCATTGGCTGATACAATGATTTCAAAATATACAAATTCTGCGCTTTATCCATTATTTGGATTCATCTTCCAATCTATGCATGGACTTGTAATGATGGTTGTTCCAACAAGTATGATTTTAATTGCTGGACTATCATATTTAAAAGTTTCATATAAAGAATGGTTTAAAAATATTTGGAAAATACTTTTAGGATTATTAGTAATTACAATTATTGCAATTACAGTTCTATTCTTAATAGTAAAATAAAAGAAGCATCCTTCGGGATGCTTTTTATATAATTCTTTTTGCGTGAACAACTAATCTTTCTTTATTATGACAAGTTGATAGTGTTAAAATAGAATCTGTTGGATTAATTGTAACAGGAAATTGATAAGAGCTTCTGTTTTGTAACATAGTTGCAAATCCATAAAAATCACTATCTGTTGCGAATTGAACTCTTAAATAATCAGAAGTAACTGGTGTTGTATAAACTGAGAAGATTTGATATTTATAAATCGTATTTTCAATATTTAATGTAATAATATGATTGTCTGTATTTTGAAGCCATGTCTCATTTAATACATTCTTTAATGTTCCAAACATACTTTTTCCTGAGTCATGTCCATATAGAATGATATTACGATTATTAATATTTTTTAAATTTCTATAATCCATAAAAATCCAACCATATTTATTATTTTGTTTATAAATATTATGTGATAAATAATATTCATTGTCCGTTGTTTGAACAAGTGGATAATAGATATTTGTGTTGGGGACATCAATAATACCAAACACATCAGAATTAATTTGTTTTAATTCTTTTAAGGTTTGAGATGTATCAGTTGTATTAGCTACATTTGGTGATTGTACACCCGCTGATATTTCTGTATGATATTGTTTCATAATTTCGTGGATTTTATCTTCTGCCTTCTCGTAATTCTTTTTATCAATGGTTGTTGTTGTAAATTGAATGATAAAAATGAATATAATCGATATTATCATAATGATACAAGCTGTTTTTAAAATATTTAAATTAATTTGTTTTAATATGTTTTTTTGCTTGTATTGTTCGTGATAAATAATTTTAACATGATGGAATTGTTCTTTTTTTAACAATTCTTTTATTTTGGGAATATTTTCAATTAGTTGTGCTTCATATTCTTGGATTTGTCTGATTTGAATTGTGAGATGTTGTAAATTTTTCTTTTTTAAAAATTTTAAAATTGTTTGAAAAGAAGAAAAACTTGTATAATCAATGACAATATATTTTAGTTTCGCATTGACATATAAGAATTCATCAATTTCATTTTTATTTTGTGTTATCATATCTTTTGTTAGATATAACTTTTTTTTATAAAATACATCAGAATAGGAGGACAATTGATTCATATCTATCAATGGACTACGTTTCTTTAATTGAAAGCGAGTATCAATTTTAATATTACGAATTAAATTGATACGATCTAATAAAAAGAAAGTCATGTTATAACAATTTACATATGTTATATTTTTATTATTGATTAATTCTTCTACGCATTCATAGGAAATTGTTTTATCTTCTAATAAATAAACTTCTTGAATGGTTGGTATTTTCTTTAAAATAACGAGTAGTAAAGGAGCAAGGCTATTTTCAGCAATATATATTTTAGTGATGTTTTTCTTTAAAGCAATTACTTGGAAAAAAGCAGATACTAAATCGCTATTTTTTTGAATATAAGGAACAGAAAAATACATTTGATTGAGATCTATGATATTTGTTTTATTGATTCCTTTACGGTCAATATCGCCATGATAAAGAGAAAAATGGAATGCATCATCAATTACACATTTAATTTTTACCATATGTATTTTCACCTTCTATTTTATTATATCCAATATTATTTTATCTTATAAATATATTATCATATATTGTCAGGATATCAATTGTATTTGTGTAAAAATATGTCAAATTTACAAAAAATTGATATTTTAGTATTGAAGATTGTTGGAAAACTTTTTATATTATAAGTAGTTTATAATATTTTTAAACTTGGGAATAATAAGAAAGGTGATAATATGAGAAAGTATTTAAAAATAATGGCATTTACATTTTGCTTTGCTATTTGCTCTTGTTTATTAACGAGTGGAGTAAATGCAGAAACAAAAACTTTGTCTGTCGTATTTTTAGAGACCAATAGTTCTGATCCTTCTGGAGTATCAGAAAGTCTAGATGCAAAATATAATGTTTGGGTTGTAGGGGGAGCTACGTTTGAGTCATTATCTAAACTCTCTTTTGGAAATCAAGTTGTTTTTTGTATTGAACCAACCATTTTAACAGAAAATGGTGAAATGTATGAAAATGGTGATATTACTAAAAAATTATCTAAAGATATGCAAGAACGTTTAGAAGAGATTGCTTATGTAGGTTATGGATATCATGGTGATACTTCTAACGAAATGTTAGGTGCAACACAAATTCGTATGTGGCAAGAACAAGGTTATACAGTTAATTATATTCATACTGATTTACAAAAGAAAATTGATCAAATTAATGAAAGATTAAAAATGTTTGATAAAACTCCATCTTTTAATGGGAAAACAGTTCAATTTGATGCCTTAAAAACTGGAAAAGAAAATAAAGAATTATTAATAGATAGTAATCAAGTATTCTCTCAGTTCAATAAGAATATAAAAGCGAGTGCAATGTATGAAATAAATGGAAACAACTTATCTATTTGGCGTGAAAAAGGAAATCCTATGACAGGTACTTATTCATTTGATTTAATTGATCCAAGTGATGTAGGAACTTCTGTAGCTTTTGTTAGTAATTCAGGAAAACAAACTGTTGCGGAATTTAAAATGAGTAATCCACATCGTGTTACGGTAAAATATATAACAGAAAAAGCAAAAGTAACTATTTCTAAAACTGATATTACAACTGGTGAAGAGTTATCTGGAAGTCATTTATCTATTACAGATAAAGAAACAGGAAAAGTAATTGAAGAATGGATTTCAGATGGTAAAATTCATGAAATTGATGGTGATAAATTCGTTGATGGAAAAGAATATATTTTACATGAAGATACAGCACCAGAAGGATATCAGGTATCACAAGATATTACATTTACTTATGATGAAGAAGGAATGGAATTAATTGTGATGAAAGATGAAAGAATTGTAGAGAATCCTGAAACAGGTCTTAGTTTTCCATATATGATATTAGGTGGAGGAGCAATATTTGCTGTTGGTGGTGTTATCTATCTAATGAAGAAAAATAAATTTAAATCACTTTCATAATAAAAGTACTATTTTCAATACAGGAATAGTACTTTTTCTTGTTTTGTGTTACAATATAATTATGATGAATTTAGAAGTAAAAATACATGGAAATACATATCCTGTTGTAATAGAAAAAAAGAAAAATAAAAATACTTATATACGTGTCAATCAAGATTTTGAAATATATGTTACAACTTCTTATTTCGCAACAGGGAAGGCAATTATAAAATTAATTAAAGAAAATGAAAATGAGATATATAAAATGATAGAAAAAAGAAGAAAGGAACAGGACAGGGAAAAGAAGTTTTATTATTTAGGTCAAGAATATGAGATTTATATTATGCCTACCAATCATGATGTAGAAATTTATGATCATACGATGATTGTGCCATCAGAGAAAAAATTACAAACATTTTTAAAAAAAGAAATGAAAGAATTATTTACAGCCCGTTATGATTATTGGTATCAACAATTTGATGAACCAATTCATAAACCAAAATTAAAATTTCGTAAAATGAAAACAAGATGGGGTGTTTGTAATCGTCGTGATCATAGTATTACGTTAAATACTAAATTATTAGAATATGATACCAAATATCTAGATTATGTAATTATTCATGAATTATCACATTTAGTACATTTTGATCATTCTAAAGAGTTTTGGCAAGTAGTTCACAAATATTGTCCTGATTATAGAGTACTTAGAAAAGAAATGAGGGATTGATATGAGAAAAAAAGTAATATGTTATATAATTGTTTGCTTTATGATGATTTTTTCTTTTCCATCAGTTGGTAGTGCGAAAACAGTTAGAGATTTAATGAATGAATTAAATGCTTTAGAAGCTCAAGATCAACAAAACAAACAAGATAAAAATTTGACACAAGATCAAATTAATCAGACCAATCAAACAATTCGTGAAATAACGAGTACGATAACGAAAGCGAAAGAAGAGGTAGTAAATTTATCTGAAGAAATAGAAAAATTAGATAAAGAGATTGATCAAAAGGATGAAGAAATAAAATCATTGATGAATTTTTTACAAATTTCTAATGGTGAAAATGCTTACTTAGAGTATGCTTTTGGTGCCAAAGATTTTACAGATTTTATTTATCGTATGGCTATTTCTGAACAATTGGCAAAATACAATGATAATTTAATTACTGAGTTTAATCAGATGATTGTAGATAATAAAGAAAAACAAAAAGAATTAAAAGCACAACAAGAATCTTTAAAAAAAGAACAAGAACAATTAAATGTAGAATTAGCAAAGTTAGGAGAGAAGATGTCTAGTTTGAATTCTACTTCTATTACTTTAGCAGAAGATATTAAATTACAGAAAGAGATTGTTCAGATGTATCGTGATTTAGGATGTAAAGACGATGATGATATTGATGTATGTGGAAGAAATATGTTGCCACCAGGAACTTCTTTTTTAAGACCTATGGTATATGGCCATGTAACAAGTGAATGGGGATATCGTTGGGGTACATTACATGAAGGAATTGATATGTCTACGAGTCCATCATCTAATGTTCCAGTTTATTCTTCAGCAGTAGGAATTGTTGCTGCTATTCGTACAAGACAACCATGTGGTGGTAATATGGTATTAGTTCATCACAATATTAATGGTAAAACTTATACAGCTATGTATGCTCATTTAAGAACGATTACTGTTTCAAAAGGACAAAGAGTAACTCAAAATACACAGATTGGTACTATGGGTGGAGATCCAAGTATTGAATCTTTTGATAGTTGTTCTACTGGAGCACATCTTCACTTTACGATTTCTACAGGATTATATGCAACCGATTATTCTAGTTGGGATACATTAATTGATCGCAGTATTAATCCACGTAGTGTATGTAATTTCCCTGCTATTGGTGTAACATTCACAAATCGTTCATTAAAATATTAAAAGAAACTTCGTTTCTTTTTTCCTCTTAAAAAGATAGATGGTGAAACTATGAAATATATAGTATCTTTCATTATTTTATGTATTTTACTAACAGGATGCTCCAAAGAAGAAGTTTCTAAAGAAATGCAGCAGTATCAAAACATCTTGAATCAGTTAAAAACAGAGTCTATTAAAAATAAAGAATTACCATGTCATTTAGAAGTGAGTTTGGAAAAGTCTACAAGTGGGGAATTAATGTATACAGTGACATTAGATGAACCAAAAGAGGAAATGTATCAAGTACAAGCAGTATTTATATCTTTAAAAGAAAAAGAAAATAGTTATCCAAGTGTTGGTATTTTTGATGATAAATTAAATATGATTCCGAATCAAGTAAATCATAAAAAAAATATTGTAAAAGGAATTGTTTTAGTTGGTTATCTAAATACATCTAAAACGCCTAAAGAATATCATGATACATTTCGTCTTTATTTAAAATATAAAACGAAAGATAAAAAAATAAAGACAATATATTATGAGAAAAAAATATGACAAATTTAATCCTGTTACTTTGATATACTTGATTTGGTGATGGTATGAAAGTAAAAGTAATTGATGAGAGTCATGAGAAAGATTTAGAAGTATCTGTCAATCAGTTTTTAAGTGAATTAAAAGGGGAAGTATTAGATATGAAATTTCAAGTAGCAGTAGCTGTTTCTGGAGAAGATCAGATTTATTGCTTTTCAGTATTAATACTATATCAATAGTAAAGGTTGTGAGTTATGAAAAAGAATTCATTTTTAGGTGGAGCTATGATTTCTACTTTAGGAATTGTAATTACAAAAGCAATAGGACTTTTGTATGTGATTCCATTTTATGCGATTATAGGAACACAAGGTGGAGCTTTATATAGTTATGCATATTCTATTTATGCGATATTTTTAAGTTTATCTAATAGTGGTATTCCTGTAGCGATTAGTAAAGTAGTTAGTGAATATAATGCATTAGGATATCATTATACAAAAGAAAGAGCTTATAAAATAGCTTCTCTTGTATTAATTGGACTTGGTGTGTTCTTTTGTCTTATATTGATGCTTTTTGCACCTACGATAGCAAAAATAATACTTGGAGATATTCAAGGTGGAAATACAGTAGAAGGTGTAACCTTAGTAATTCGTATTGTTGCTACAGCACTTTTAATTGTTCCAATTGAAAGTGTTACCCAAGGTTATTTACAAGGGCAAAAGTTTATGTTAGAGCCTAGTATGGCAAATGTAATCGAACAAATTGGTCGTGTTGCTGTTATTTTAATTGGTAGTTATTTCATGTTAGATGTATTTCATCTATCATTAGAAAGTGCAGTAGGGGTAGCAGTATTTGGAGCTACAGTAGGTGCTTTAATCGCATATTTTTACTTATTACAACGCATTCATAAAAATAGAAAAAAACTCCATCGTGATGAATTACCATTAAAAGCTGAAAAGAAAATAACAAATAAAGATATATTAAAAAAAGTAATTTTTTATGCTTTACCATTTGTAATTATTGATGTATTAAATTCAGCATATGGGATGGTAGATACAATGACAGTTGTAAATACAATGACAGATTTAGGATATAATGCTCATGTAACAGAAACGTCTATTGGTGTCATTGCTACTTGGGCAACAAAATTAAATATGATCATTGCTTCTGTTGCGCTTGGTATGTCTACGAGTTTGATCCCTAATCTAGCAGCTAGTAAAGCAAAAAAAGATTATCAAGATATTTCTCATAAAATTAATCAAGCATTAAAAGCATTATTATTTACAACGATTCCAATGGCAATTGGAATGAGTTTTTTAGCTACACCAATTTGGACCATCTTTTATGGCTACGATGCTTTAAGTATTCATATTTTTCAATTATACATTTTTCAAACAATCAGTTTTTCTTTCTCAACGATTTTAATTAACATGGTTCAATCATTATCTCACCCTAAATTAGCAATGGGTACATTATTAGGTAGTTTCTTAGCTAAATTTTTATTAATTTCCCCAATGATGCATTTATTCCATTCTATAGGAATCCCTGCATACTATGCACCAGTCGCAACTACATTGTTAACACAATCATGTGTTGCACTTTTCTTACTAATTAAATTAAAACAATATTATCATGTTCATTATTTTGAAACAGTAAGAGTATTTGCCAAAACAATATTAACGACAGGTTGTATGGTAGCAGCATTATTAATCATTCAATTATTT
>CALVKP010000084.1 GCA_944332735.1 uncultured Bacilli bacterium
GAGATGATAAAAAAGAAGAGACATTAAAAGCATTAAAAGATGCGAAAGGTTTTATTCGTAAAGAATTAATGGATCGTGTTGAATTAAGACATATTCCAGAATTACAATTTGTTTATGATGATTCTATCGCTTATGGACAAAAAATTGAGTCTATTATCGATGAATTACATGAAGAAGAAAATAAAAATGAATAAAATGATAGATAGAAAGTGTGATTATGATGTATTGTGAAAAATGTGGATATTTATTAGATGACAGTGCTAAATTTTGTCCAAATTGTGGTAATAGCGTTGCAAGACCACAAATAACAGCCATGACAGAAGAAATAACTGATACAGAGATACAATTAATAATAAGACCAGTTTTTAAACTTGGTTATCAATGTATGGTACCTTTATTTGTTCTATTATTTTTTCTTATCACGTCTATTCCAACGTTTATTTATATAAATAATTTTCAAATTATATGTATGATCGGTGGAATGTTTTATGGCTTTATGTTGTTTGGATCGGCAATTATGTTAATAATAAATAAGAAAAAGTATGATGGTACTTGCTATGATTTTTATAAAACAAAAGTGATTTATCGATATGACTTTTTAAATTTTTCTGAAAAAGAAGTGAAAATAATTTCACAACTGAAGAAGAAGATATAAAATTTCGATTAAAACCAAAGTTTCATGCATTATATAAAATTGTTAATAATTTTCAAGGTTTGATTTCCTATATACTATTTCTTTGTTTACTAGCCGAAGTAATTCAATGGTGGGAATTTTTAGGTGGTATATGTATTTATTCTTTGATAAAATTAATCTTTTCTAAAAAACAATACGATCATTTAGAATATAATTTTTATAATACAAAAATGGAATATAGTGATAATTTCTTGAACCGAGAAGAAAAAGTAATTGAATATAAATATGTAAGAGAAATAGAAATATCACAAACATTTTTAGAAAGATTATTTCGTATAGGAACAATTATCATTTTTACGAATGCATCATCAAATTATCAAAATTATGAAAGAAATCATAGTAGTATGAAAGGTAGAAATGGTATATATATTCATTGCGTAGATGATATTTATGAACAATATAAGAAAATAAAACAAATTATTGATGAGAACAGATAAGATAGATATTTTTAGTAATACAAATTGTATTACTTTTTTTTGCAATAAGAGTGAAAGAAAAAGAAATTCTAATATCGTTAAAAGGAGAGTATACATAGAAGTGAAATAACTCGTGATAATATCTGGGTCATTTTTATATCATTTCAAAAGCTGGCTGGTAATAAGTTTCTTATGTTTGACATTTTTTCTTTTCCTTGATAAAATAGCGCTTACGTGAAAAGAGTGGGAATTATGGAAGTTTTAGATGTAGCACTTGCAGGATATCGAGATAATATGATTACTGATAAGAAAATAGTAAGTGAAATGCAATATGATGATTTAAAATCGGAGCTTATGTATTATTTAAAATGTTATATGAATGTAATTGAAAAGCTTTCTAAACATGTTGAATATACGGAAGAAACACTTAAGTTATTACAGGAATTGTGTAGTGATGTAAAATCATTTCTTGCCAAAGTAGCACGTTTAGATGAAAAACAACAAAAAATGTTATCAGAATGTATTTCATATCATGAAATTTTAGAGATTCAAGAAAGATTAAAAGAGCCAGATAGTATTTTTAAAACAACTTTTAGCTTCTTTTTAATGGAACACTTTTTAGAATATTATAATATAGTACTAGATGTTCAAAAGCAACAAAAGAAAGTGAAGAAAAAATTGCTTTCATCATACAAAAAAATAAGTACTATCATAGAAATATTAGAGCAAAATGAATATTATCATTTTTCCAAAAAGAATCGTGAAGCAATATTGAGTGTGTTTAAATTTTTTGATGATAAAGATAAAGAATATTTAACACAACTTGCTCGTCGTTTTTTCGAATTGTCTGATCTGAAATATGAAGAAGGGCAAATAGAGAAAAAAATAGAACAAAAGAAACAAGATGAAGCCAAAAGATACGTTTTGGAGAAAAAGCCTATTCAAGCAGAAGTACTAAAGTCAGAAGAAAAAGTTTTAGATAATATATCAGAGGAATATGTAGAAGATGTGATCTATGAACAAGATAAGGAAACATATTGGTATCATTTGACACACTTAGAATCATTAGAACAAGTTTCTAAGGTATTACCACAACATGATTATTCTAATTATCGAGAAGTTATGAAATATTTATTGGAACGTTTAGATCAAGAAATTCAAGAGTATATAGAAATGTCCGAAGCAATGGAAGATGAAGTAATTGATCAACAAATTATATTTTTATCTAATTTATTTGAAATATTACGTCAAGATTTTAAGACATATTATCAAAAAGAGGGAAAACAAGTACTAGTAGAAGATTTAGATTTAAAGAAAAATCATTTGTTCTTTGTTGAAAAAGCATCTGGTGTGCCATATTTTATGTCTGATATAAAGCGTAGTGATTTTACAAAAGAGCGTTTGGTTGCTGTAAAAAAATTATTGTTACAAGTAGAGAACAATACATATCCTCGAGATGAGGTACATTTCCGTAAAATTGCAAATAATCATAAGATTAATCGATTTTTTCCTATTTATGAGTTAAAAGAGTATCAAACTAGAATTTTATTTACCTATCTTGGAAAAGGAAATATTGCAATTTTAATGGCTTTTTGTAAGAAGACAGATAATTCATTTTCTATTTTAAATAGCATTGCAAATCGAATGGCTGATTGTTCTACCCGTGTGGAAGAATTAAAGAGTCAAATTCAAAATGATATATTAGATGAATCATATTTAGAACAACAAGAGGAATTTGTGAAACAATTGACGAAATAAGATGCATATGTTATGATATGTACATATTAATTCTACAGGGAATGATTCTAAGTAGAAAAGATATTGGTAAAAAGAGAACTTATGGTTGGTGAAAATAAGTCAAGATATTTTTTTGAAATACAAATCAGGAGTAGAAAGCGTAATCTCGCGTTAAGAGAAGAGTGCATAAAGTATTTTATGAATTAAGGTGGTACC
>CALVKP010000085.1 GCA_944332735.1 uncultured Bacilli bacterium
AAAGATTAGACAAAAAATTGACATGTAAAATTGTGTTAAAATTAGGTGAATTGAAAAAAGTTTGTTATAATGAGCTAAAGAGTGGTGAGGTATCTTGAAGAAAAAGGGCTTAGTGATAATGCTCTTAGGTATCATCCTATTTACTGGTTGTACTGTGGTACGAATTGATACAACGAATATTGATAATATTATCAGTGTTGTTTTATCAAAAAAGAATACCCTTTATAATCGTGTGGGAAAAGGATATAAATACTATGTTCCAAGAGGTGTAACTTATATTGATACGACTGAGTTAAATGATAAGTTATATTCCAATGGAAATTATTATTATTTATATATTGATGCGGTTAGTTATTATCACAAGGTAAAAGTTAATTATAAGGAAAATCCTGATGCGTATTATTCTAAAAAAATTAAAGCGAATGGAAAAGAAGGATACCTAGAAATTCAAAAACAAAAAAATGGAAAGTATGTCATTGAATTTGTGTATAACTACGCAAAGATAGAAGCAATGGTTGATGAGGAAAGTATCAATGAAGTTGTTTTGAATGCAAGTTATATTTTATCCACTGTTAAATTTAACAATAAGGTAATTAAACTGATGTTAAATGAAAATTATTTTACGAATAAGGAAGAGAAGTATGATATTTTTGCAAATAAGAATAATAATTCATCAAATTCTCATCTCGTAGAATATGAAGAAGATAATAAGGGGAACGATTGATAAAATATAAGAGGTGAAAATATGGGCTTTTTAGACAAAGTGAAAAATTTATTTACAGAAGAGGAAGAAGTATACGAAGAACCAATAAAAAAAGAGGTAATTAAGGTTGAAATACCAGCTCCTGAAGTAACAAAAGAAGAAGTAAAAGAAAAAGAGGTTGTAAAACCTGAACCAGTTATGGTAGAACCAAAACCAGAAGAACCAAAGAAACCTGCACCAGTTTTCTTTGATGATAAAGATTTTGAAAATATTGAAAGAAGAGTTTCTAAACCAAAACCAGAACCAAAGAAAAAGAAAGAAGAAGAACCAAAAAGAGTTGCTTATCAAATGAGTAAACAACGTCTTCATGAGGAAAAGAAGAATTTTAAACCTTCGCCAATTATCTCACCTGTATATGGAGTGTTAGATAAAAATTATCACAAAGATGATATTGTTCCAAAAAGAGAATTTAGAACGGATCATGTAGGGGGAGAATTAACAATTGATGATGTGCGAAATAAGGCTTATGGTACTTTAGAGGATGATATTGATGCGACTTTATTTGGAGCTCCAAAAGAAGAAAAGAAAGCTCCAGTCAATGGTTTAGAAGATGATATTTTTAAAGATTTAGAATTAGATATGGGTAAAGAAGATGTGACGATGGATACTCATATGGAAGTAGAAGATGATGCGGAATTTCAATTAGATGAACCAAAAAAAGAAGAAAATATAGTAGAAGAAGCAATGACTATAGAAGAAGAACCTGAAAAGAAAACACGCAAGAAAAGAGCAAAAGAAGAAGTAGAAGAGGATAAGAAGGAAGATAATTTAGATGATAGTGATCTATTTAATTTAATTGATTCTTTCTATGAAAAGAGGGATGAAGAAGAATGAGTGATGTAAATATCTTTTTTTCAATCATGATTTATATATTAGCGTCGATTTTATTAATTGTTTTAATTGCATTATGTATTAAGTTAATACATACACTTACTAAGGTAGATAGAGTTATCGATGACATTACTGTAAAATCATCTAAGTTAGATAATCTCTTCAATGTAATAGATACAACTGCAGATGCAGTAAATTCTGTTAGTAATTCGATTGTGGGTTGGATTACCAATCTGTTTAATCGATTATTAAATAAATAGAAAGAGGGTTATAATATGAGTAAAAAGAAAAGTAGTGGATTCGGGAAGTTTGCACTTGGTGAATTAGTTGGAGCATCTTTAGGAATTTTATTTGCTCCTAAAAAAGGTAGTGAAACAAGACAAGATTTAAAACGTTTAATCGACGATATGATTTTGAAATTAAAAGATATTGACATGGATGAAGTACGTGAGACGTTTGAAGTAAAATTATATCAATTAAAAGAAGATATTGATGATCTTGATAAAGAAAAAGTATTAAAAATTGCAAAGAAAAAAGCACAACAAATTCAAGATGCAGCAACAGAACTTGTAAATTATGCGGTTGAAAAGGGAACTCCAGTATTGGAGAAAAGTGCTAATGCAATTCGTGAAAAAGCAATTCAAACAACAAAAGATGTTTTAAAAAAATTAGAAACAAAGGAAGAAAAATAAATTTCTTTCTTTTTTTTCTTGCCAATTTCGTTTATAATAAGACTAGGTGGTAATATGAAAGATAAATATTCTGAATATCGATTAAAGATTTATGCTGATAAGGGGAAGTTAATTCCTAAAAATAGCGCTTCTTTTAATATTACGGAAAGTGGTAGAAATACAGTTTGTTTTGAATTACGAGGAAAAGAAAATATGAATTTAAGAGATATTGATCAGGTAACGTTTCCGTTTGAAAATCAATATCAATTTTTAGAGTACTTTTTTCATATGACGAATATGAATAATATTCCTACAGTATGTATTTATAAAAAAAGAAAGAATTATATACAAGATGAAGAAAAGGAAATAAAGTTAGAGCCTTTATATCGTAGTCCAGAACTCGCTTTGTTGTTAAGTTCAATGGGGACAGATGAAACGATGTTAAATACACGTAAAAAGAGTTTTCGTTTATTAAAACATACCTGTTATTATCCATTATATAGTAGTTCTGATTATATTCAATATGTTATGGGAGATCATACGAAGATTGCAATTTCAGATCACTTTTTAGATATTTATAAACGTTATCAAAATGCTAGGAATGAACAAGAGGAAAAAGTAATTAATAAAGAATTAAAGCAATATGAAAAAGAGATGCTAAAGCATTATTCTAAAATGAGAGGGTTTCTTTTTACGTATCAAAACTATCAAAAAGATATGCAAAAAGATATTGCCCCCCATAGTAATGATATTTTGAAAGAAAAGAAAAAAGAGAAGTCATGGGAACAACAAGTATTAGATGGAGAAATTAATTTAATGGAAATTTCTAAACAGGCTAGAAACGAGTTTTATAATGTATTAAATGAATTACAAGTATTGCAAGAAAAATTAGAAGAATTGAAAAAGAAGGACCATTCTCATTATTGGATGCCTCAAATTATGCAATTAGAAAAAACAATTCAAGATAAGTTTATTGAATTAAGATGGATGTATGAACAAATGGAATGCGATGCGATGGTAGAAGATCATGAAATGATTGGATTTGATGAAGAAATGAAAGAAGGAGCTATTTATAATCCAAATAGCTATGGTGATTTATGCAGGAAGACAAAATAGAAAAAGTAATGGAACAGTTTGATTTATCTTTCTTAGAGAATGTATCTTGGATGAGTGAACATAAGAAAAATGAATTACAAAAAAGAATATCACATTTACGTGAAATCAAACAAGAAAAAGAAAAGTTAAAAGAACAAAGACATCAAATACAATTAAATATTGATCATTTAACTGATGCTTATGAGATAGAAGTAAAAAAAGTTTTATCTCTTTTAGCTTCTAATTTTGAGGCAATGGAATCTATGAATGTGAAAGAAGTACAAAAAGAAATACAAGAAGGTCATATACCAAGTGATAGTTTTGCAATGGATATTGATCGTGGAGATCCTATTTTTACACATGACAAAGATTAAATTGGAAGAAGCTTTTGCTTCTTTTCTTACATATATTGAATCGGAAAAACAATATTCAGAGTATACAGTTGCAAACTATCGAGAGGATTTAAAAGAATTTAAAATATTTTTAACGAAAGAAAGTATCACTTCTTTAAAAGAAATTAACTATCCAACGATTCGTAATTATTTAATGTATTTATACAAAAAGAAGTATGCGAAAAAAACAATTTCTAGATATATTAGTACATTAAGGAGTTGTTTTAAATATTTAACAGAAGAAGGAATGATTCAAGATAATCCAACATTATTAATTTCTAATCCGAAGTTAGATAAAACATTACCTCACTATTTAAATGAATTAGAAATAGAACAATTATTAGATGTTGAAAAGGAACAGACCCCTTTATCTATTCGTAATGAGACGATTATGGAATTTTTATATTCAACTGGAGTACGTGTTAGTGAGTTAGTTGCAGTAAAGGTAAATGATTTAAACCAAAGTGAAAAGAAACTAATTGTTTTAGGGAAAGGAAATAAAGAACGTGTTGTGTTATATGGTAGTCGTCTAGCAGAGTTAATTGATTGGTATTTAAAAGATGCAAGACCAAGTCTTTTACATCATAAAAATTCCCCATATTTATTTTTAAATAAAAATGGAGGACAATTAACAACGGCAGGAATTCGTGATATTTTAAAACGAGAAGTAAAAAAGAGTGGTTTAAAACAGAAAATTACGCCCCATACATTACGTCATACTTATGCGACACATTTATTAAATGGAGGAGCTGATTTAAAAAGTGTACAAGAATTATTAGGGCACGAAAATTTATCAACGACGCAAATATATACACATGTATCGAATGAACGTTTACGATCTGTTTATTTAAAAGCACATCCTAGATCAAGGGAGAAGAAGTAATATGAGTAAATTGTATTTTCGTTATGGAGCGATGAATTGTGGAAAGACTACGGCTCTTTTACAAGTTGCCCATAATTATGAAGAAAGAGGACAAAAAGTTATTTTAGTGAAACCGAAAATAGATCGAAAAGGAGAAGATTGTGTTGTTTCTAGATTAGGAGTAAGTCGCTCTGTTGATTTATTATTAGATGATGTAACACATCCGATTTATTACATCGGAGAATGGATGGATGATATCGATTGTATTTTAATAGATGAAGCACAGTTTCTAAAAAGTTTTCAAGTAGATGAATTTTATGTGATTGCTCGTCTTTTTGATATACCAGTGATTTGTTATGGACTTCGTACTAGTTCGGAAGTAGAATTATTTGAAGGAAGTGCTAGATTATTTGCTGTTGCTGATAAATTAGAAGAATTAGTTACAATTTGTCGCTGTGGGAAAAGAGCTACATTTAATGTTCGCTTTGATCAAGAAGGAAATATTATTTTTAACAGTGATAAAACTGTGGCTATCGATGGAATTGATGCAACGTATGAATCTTATTGTGGAACTTGCCATATAGAAAAAGTAAGAGGTTATGATAAAGAAAAAATATTAACTTTGATAAAAGAGAAAAAACATCACAGTTAAAAGAGAAATATTCTCTTTTTTTGTGTTTTGAAATTTTCTAAAAATTGCTATATTTTAAAGAAAAGTATGTTATAATTTAATTGTATATCAATAAAGGAGGCAAAAGTGATATGACAAAGTTTGTGTATTCCTTCTCAGAAGGAAATAAAGATATGCGTGAGTTATTAGGAGGAAAAGGTGCTAACTTAGCGGAAATGACAAATATTGGTCTACCTGTACCTCGTGGTTTTACGGTTACAACAGAAGCTTGTAATCAATATTATGTAGATGGAGAAAAAATCAGTGATGAAGTAGAAAAAGAAATTTTTGAAAAATTAGCTGAGTTAGAATCTATTACTGGAAAGAAATTAGGAGATTTAAAAAATCCATTATTAGTATCTGTACGTAGTGGATCACGTGCTAGTATGCCTGGTATGATGGATACGGTTCTTAATTTAGGTTTAAATGATGAAGTTGCAAAAGGATTTGCAGAAGAGACAAATAATCCTAGATTTATTTATGATTCTTATCGTCGTTTTATTATGATGTTTGCAGATGTTGTAAAGGGATATCCAAAGAATTCATTTGATAAAATGTTAGATGATATGAAACATGAAAAAGGTGTTACACAAGATACAGAGTTAACAGCGGAAGATATGATGGAATTAACAGAAAAATTCAAAAGTATTTATAAAGAGTTATCTGGTGTTGATTTTCCTCAAGATCCTAAAGTTCAACTATTAGAAGCTGTAAAAGCAGTATTCCGTTCTTGGAATAATGAAAGAGCGATTATCTATCGTCGTATGAATGATATTCCAAGTAGTTGGGGAACAGCTGTAAATGTACAAGAAATGGTTTATGGAAACCGTGGTGAGACTTCAGGTACAGGTGTTGCCTTTACACGTAATCCGGCAACAGGAGAAAAAAAATTATTTAGATAATATTTAATTAATACTCAAAGAGAAGATGTTGTTGCTGTAATTCATACACCACAACCAATTCAAACATTAAAATAAGTAATGCCAGAAGTATACGAA
>CALVKP010000086.1 GCA_944332735.1 uncultured Bacilli bacterium
GCTTTTTCTTTATTTCTTTTCAAAACTAAAACACATCCTTTCAAGATATGTATTATATATTATTAGGTGACATTTTCAAAAAATATAAAGGTGACAAAATCAAAAAGGTTTAACATTTTTTCTTGTATAATTTACAAAAAACGACAAAATATGATAAAATTATATTAATATAAAGGGTAGTGAAACTATGGCTGTTAGTACTGTAAAAGTAACCGCAAAAAAAATAGAAGCAAAAAAGAAAAGAGTAAAGTATACAAAGAGAATAGTTATTTTCCTCTTTCTCTTTTTGTTGGCCCTTTTTTTTGTACTGATGGTAATTTATAAAGGTGGTAATTTTACAGTTACATTAGACCCGAACTTTTCTTTAAAAAGTGGTATTGTCTTATATGATAATTTAGAAAATAAAACACCGCGAAATAAGTTATATGCCAAAGAGTTAGAATTTATGGATAATATTTCTGTGAATTGGTTACCATCTAATCTCAATGAAGAAGCAGATGGTGCTCATAATGGAGATAATTATATCGCATATACATTTTATGTTGGTAATGAAGGGGAGAGAACGATTCATTATTGGTATCAAATTAATATTTTAGATGTCATTAAAAATGTAGATGAAGCTATTCGTGTTATGGTATATCAAAATGGACAGAGAACCATTTATGCGAAGAAAAATAGTATGACAAATGAAAAAGAAGAAAATACGACACCATTTTATTCAGATGAAATCGCAGTCTTACAACAACGTAAGGAATTTCACCCAGGTGATATTGATAAATATACAATTGTGATTTATTTAGAGGGAGATGACCCTGATTGTGTCGACGCGATTATCGGTGGTGAAATTAAATTAAATATGAAAATAACAGAGGAGCATGTGGATAATGAAAAAGAAGGCAGATAAGAGAAGAAAATTAGCGCTATTCCCATTATTCTTTAGTTTTATTTTATTTATTACAACTTCTTATGCATGGTTTTCTAGTAATCGTGTTGTGAGTGTTGATTCCTTAGATGTACATGTTCAAGCAGATGGGGGATTAGAAGTTAGTACTGATGCGATTAATTGGAAACAAGTAGTGACTGTGCAAGATATTATGGATGCTCATCAAAACTATCGTAATAGTGTGAATCAAATTCCATATCAATTAAATCCAGTCTCATCTGGAGGAACAATTAATGGAGGCTATTTAGAATTATTTAAAGGACAAGCAACCAATACGAATTCTACCGATTTCATATTAGTTGTTGAAAGAAGTCAAGAAACAGAAAGTTTTGGAGAAGAGAGTGAAGGTGATTTTATTGCTTTTGATCTTTTCTTCCGTACGACAAATAATAAAGAGTTATATTTATCTAGTAATTCACAAGTAACTTATTTAGGAGAAACTAGTAAGGGAATTGAAAATGCAACCCGTGTTGCATTCTTGAATGAAGGAAATTCTGGAGATTCAGCAGGGGCAGCCCAAGGTTTAAATGGAGCCAATAAAGCTTATATTTGGGAACCTAATTATGATACTCATACTGCTTATGGAGTTGAAAATGCTCAAAATATTTATGGTATTACAACTTCTCAAACAGGAGGTAGTTTACTACCATATGATGGTGTGATTCGTGAAATACCAACTAGTAGTCATGTATTATTACAAAATGCGAACAGTGCTACTTATCCAGATTTATTTCGTAGAGTGAATGTAGATATATCTACACCAAAGAGTGGCAGTACGAATCAAAAAGTATTTGATTTAGAACCTTCTATTACTAAAGTAAGAATTTATATGTGGTTAGAGGGTCAAGATGTGGATTGTGAAGATAATGCTTCTTATGGAGATATTAGTTTTCGTTTAGAATTTACAACTAATCCAGCATAGAAAAGGAGGGGTAATATGCGAAGAAAGTGGCAGAAGAAAAAACAAGCATACTTACTTGCTCTTTTTGCGTGTATTATTCCTATTACAACAATCGCATTTACTTATGGAGCTCTAAAAACAGCTAACCCAACAGATACAATATCACGTGGTATAGCTGGTGATACTGTTTATATCGATGATTCTATGAGTGATTATTATTACTACACTGGACAGAATTATACAAACAGTGATAATGGTAGTTTACCAACCCTAAGTAATAAAAATATATATGGAGATACCAATTTAGTAAAAACAACGGTTATCTATGATGGAACGAGTTATGATGGAAAACATACTGGTTATGTTTCTTTCAATGAAAAACAGCGTAAATTTATATATGAGAAATATTATCCAGTTGAAAATGGATATATTGAAATTGAATTAATTGACAACCCTTTTTCTGATGCCCCTAATGATTTAGCGTTCAATGGTTGGATGACAAATTATCGTGGAGCAGAAATATCTTATGATGATAATTATTATGTTCGTACTGTTAAAGTGCCAGTGACATATGCAGGCAACTTACCACAACCAATTGAAATTCATATGTATGCTTCTTGGACAAGAGCAACCGTTGCCTATGTGAATGGTGGTACTGATGTAGATGCCATACAGTCACAATTAAAAGATAAAGGAATGAATGAGATTAGTACAATTAATTACATTTATGAATATCCAGATGTAGCTGGATATTATAAAGGTGGAACAATTACTACCACTGCAACAAAAAGCAGCATTTTTGGTGGAACCGATGTTGATTATGGAACTTGTACAGATTGCTATGATGAGAGTACGAATTACTATGCAGAATATACATGTGAAGCTCCTTCGTTTGGATTCTTAGAAACAGGAACAAAAACAAATACATGTCAAGTTTTTTATTTGCAAGATGAAAATGATGAGTATGAATTAGGTACTACATATTATGAGAAAAGTGGAAGACGTTTTGTAGATGCAAATTTACAACCGACAATTATTGGTACAGAAGAAAGTGATTTGTTCCAAGAAACTTCAAATATGTCTGGATATTATCGACAAGTAACAATTCCTTATCGAAGTCCTACAACTGGATATTACAATCATGACGGAGTAGTTCAAAGTGGGACTTGTACAACAAGAAATGGTTGCTTGTTATATGAATTGATACAATTTTATAAGGATGATGGTCAGGAAGAGTTACTTGATCCAGATATGAAATATTATTATTTAACTACTCGTGATACAAACATTGTTGTTATGAATGGGAACATGTCATCTGCCTGGGATGAATCTAGTACGAAACCATTTACATTAACTGGAATTTATAATGACTATGATTATCATCCAATTTGGAATGTAAGTCGTCTTAGTGTGGTTTGCTATGCTGATACACGAATTGAAAATCTAACGATTGTTTCTTCTTCTTATCATGGAGAAACCAATCCAAGTTCTAGCAATAGTACGAATGCAACATTGTACGGAAATTACTTCAATGTGAAATTAGGACGTAATATTAAAAATGATGGAACTCATGTCAATTTTAATACGATTCTAGGAGGATTAAATAATACAAGTATATGGGGAAACGGGTCGTTTGGATCGAGATCTAATCCAGAACGATATCGTTTTATCGTAGAATCTGGTGATTATAATGCCTCTTCTTCGACAATGGGATCTAGAACTGGTACTACAGGAACAGAACTGTATACAGAAACAACGACTATATATGGAAATGATTATGATCGAGCAACAGTAAATAATTCTAATTTACGTCTTTACTTCTGTGCCGCTGGAGGATGGGGTGGAAGAATTTATTCTTCTAACGATGATTTGATTCCAGCAATTTATACAATTGTTAAAAGTGGAGACTTTGGAACGAATAGTATTGATCATACTTCTGGCGTTTATGTAGGAGGTCGTAATGGTGGGACTCATTATGCTCCTCGTAGTGCAAAAATAGAAGGTGGCTCGATTCGTAATTTAATTGGAGGACCATTAACTGCTAGTAGTAAAGGGGACCAAAATGATATATTTATCTATATGACCGGTGGAGAAGTAGATATGATTGTAGGAGGAGCAGGTACTTCTACTACTTATGGAAATCGTATTTTACAAATTACAGGAGGATTCGTAAATTACAGTGTATTTGGTGGTAGTAATGGATATGATGGTAGTAGTAGCGATGGAACATTAACAGGAGATTCTTATATTTATGTTGGTGGAAATGCTACTATTGGAAATGATACCATGATGAATAGTAATCAAACATTATGGGGTGCTGAAGCTGGTTCTGTATTTGGTAGTGGAAATGGAAATACGAGATATGCGACAATCGGGTCTGTTGATCATTCTAATATCATTATTGCCGATCAAGCAGTTGTTAAAAGAAATGTCTATGGAAGTGGAAACTATGGAACAGTAGGTTATAGTGCTTCTAGTACATCAAGTACAGCCATCCAATTAATTGGTGGTACTGTCAATGGATCTATCTTTGGAAGTGGTAACCATAGTGGTTCAGGACGTAGTGGTCGTGTTACTTCGACGATTGATATTACTTTAAATGGAGGGACTGTTCTAGATTCTATTTACGGTGGTAGTAACCAAGAAGGAACAGTTTATGGTAGTAGTAATATTACTTTAGTAAATGGAACGATTAAAGATACTTATGGTGGGGGATTAGGTGAAAATACTTATATTAGTCAAGAAGTATCTGTTACAGTAGGAAATGAAAATACAAATGCTTTAACTGTTACTGGTTCTGTTTATGGAGGTAGTGCTTACGGAGTCGTAAATAGTACAAGTAAAAGTAATCAAGCAAGTACTTATCCAACCAATGTGACTGTCAATGCTGGAACAATTAACGGTGTATTTGGTGGTGGAAAAGGAGATGCTTCTATTACACCATATGTTGCTGGAAATGTTACAGTTACGACCAATGGTGGAACCATTACTAATTTATTTGGTGGAAATGATGCAAGAGGAGAACCAAATGGAAATGTTGTTGTTAATTTAAACGGTGGTACGATTGAAAACGCTTATGGGGGAGGAAATAATACCCTTGTTACAACAACACAAGTAAATCAAAATGGTGCAACAGTAACAAATTTGTTTGGTGGAAGTAATCGTAGTGGAAATGTAAACGCTGCTCATATTGCAGTACGTGGTGGTACTACCATCCAACTTTATGGAGGAAATAATGTTGGTGGTAAAACGACCACAACCGATATTACAATGACTGCTGGAGAAGTAACGACCATGTATGGTGGTGGAAAACTAACGGATACAAACAGCAGTGAAATACAAGTATCCAACGGAAGTGCAACTACAATTTATGGTGGTGGAGAACAAGCCAATATGGTAGACGATACGAACATCGATATTACTGGTGGAACCATTGGAACGATTTATGGTGGTTCTAACATGAAAGGGGATGTTCCAACCTCTCACTTAATGATACAAGGTGGTAATATTCAAGAAGTATATGGTGGAAATAACCAAGGTGGAATTACTGCTACAACGAATGTGTCATTATTAAATGGAACCATTGGTAATGTCTATGGTGGAGGAAATAAAACATCGACGACAACTTCTCATGTTACATTAAATGGTTCTAATGTAAGTTATATTTATGGTGGAGGAAACCAAGCTGGAGTTACCACAACCAATGTCAATTTAATGACTGGAACTGCGGATTATACATTTGGTGGAAGTAATCAGAGTGGAACTGTTCAAACCGCAAATGTATCGGCTAGTAATCCAAATCAATTAGTTGTTAATAACGTTTATGGAGGAAATAACCAAGGTGGTTTAACCAATGATACATATGTCACATTAAATGGAGGAAGTTATATCAACTTGTATGGAGGAGGAAATATGGCTCCAACCGATCGTCCTCATGTCCATGTAAGTGGCATTGAAATGACAGGTGAATTCTTTGGTGGAGGAAACCAAGCCGAAGTAACAGAAGATACAGAAGTAACATTTGAAAACTCTACCATCAATGGAGATTTATTCGGTGGTGGTAACTTAGGTGTTGTCTCTGGTAATACCAATGTCTATGTCACGAATTCTTATGTTGCAAGTAGTATTTATGCCGGAGGAAATGGTGCTACGGCAATTGTACTAGGAACGACAAAATTAGATGTCGATAATAATACAATTGTTGATAAACATGTCTTTGGAGGCGGAAATGCTGCCAATACCGGTAGTGAAGATAAAAATAATTCAGTTAGTAAAGTAAATATAGCTGGTGCAACAATTCATGGAAATGTCTATGGTGGTGCGAATACAGCTGTATTATATGGAATCGTAGAATTAAATATTGGAAAAGTAGATGAACAATTAATTAAATCACCAATCAAAATCGATGGAACAGTCTTTGGTGGAGGAGAAGCCAATGCGAGTGGTGATCCAAACTACGATTATTCATTTATCAGTGTTACCAAAGGAATCAATATTCAAATTGATGGAGCTGGTTATGATGAATTTTATATCAAAGGTTCTATCTTTGGAAGTGGTAACGCATCTAGTACAGAAGGATATAGTTATATCGATATTTCAAACTATGGAACATTTGAACAATATCAAGAAAATATTTCTATTCAAAGAGCAGATATTGTCACATTAATCAATTCTGCTATTAAACTAGAAGGAACAACCGATAGAACAAACGAATTCTCAACAACGAAGTTTAGTATTAGTCGTGTCAAAGAATTTAAAATTGCGAATGATAGTGTTTTATTCTTAGAAAATGGTACGAACTTATTGGAAAAATGGAATAGTTTAAAAATTGATGGTGATAAAGAAGAAAAAGCAACAGTTACTATTAACGATGATGGAACTGTTACGAAAAATGTCAATAATCGTGTCTATATGTTAGAAGGAAAGAACATGAATGTCGCAACTAATGAAGCGGTTACGAGTTATGGAGAAGTCAGTGGTATGACATTCTTTGGAATGTATCAATTAGATCGTAATGATCGTGTATTTACAGCCTTTTATGATAAGAAATACGAAGCTGGAGATGTAGTTGCTCCTGGAGAGTTTTATGCCTTTACATCTGGTAGTTATGTATTAGGATTACATAATACAAATCACGATATTACCAAAGATGGTTTCTACAGTAATTATGAAGATGAAGAAGTTGAAGGAACGGTCGAAGTAAAATACATTGAACCTACACCAAGTGATGCTAGTTATTACATGTGGGTAATTGGAGAAACAGTTACTACATATGAACTGACATTAACAGCTTCTAAATATGCAACATTAGGAACTTATGAATTACCTCTTGTTACATCAGTAGGAGTAAATACCCAATTTGAAATACTTGGATTTAACTATCAAAATCTAGAAGAAGGATTCTCTTTAGTAGATCCTGATACCATTGAACGTGTCAATCAAGAAGGTAAAGCAGATGATGTGATGGGACTTCGTATGGAAGCTTCTAACAATGGATTTGTAACCAAAGGTCATACTGACTTTCAGACCAATGAACAAACACCAGTGGTTGGAACAACCAACTATAAAGCTGAAAACTCCAGTGCTGTTCCTAGTTTTATCTTCTACTTATATCACTCTAAAAACTTAACAAAACAAAGAGAATTAGGAACTGTCGTTATCTCTCTTTTAGAAATTACACCAATTGATGAATTGAATAATGAAGTAACCAGAGTCAATATTAATGTTACTTTGAACTCAGCACTTTATTCTAATAATGAATATGAAGGTGCTATGACATCGGGAGAAAAATATGATCTATTTGCTTCAACGCAAACAGATATTACGAATAAATCGACATTGAGTGCTTATTATTCACTTTATATGGAAACAGATAAACCATATTATCAACAAGATTATCAACATGCTTTAGTTTCTAATTATGTACTTCCAGAAAAGACAAAAATTACTATGATTGATCTTACGAATGAACCGACTTATTACTATCATGTCATGTCTAGTGAAGATGTTATAAGAGCCACAGCCGAACATCAACAATATGGAGAAAGTTCTTATTTTTTCAAAGACTTTATTAAGATGGGATCGATAAGTAGTGATAATCACTATCAAGAATGGGAAAATATGCAGAAGTACTATGCTCAGGACTTAGGCATCATTCAAGAAGAATTCATCTTTATTGTTGATTTTGGAGATACCAATATCAGTGGTGATCAGATTGGTAATTCTCTTTTAATCGAACTGAGAAATGGACAGAATCAAACACTACTGAGTGTTCTTGGTATTCAACATGCCAATCTAACCTACAATTTATACGATGAACAACAAGCGAAAATCGATATTGAAGGTACCTTATCTGATAATCCTGTTTATATTGGAGATAGTACCAACTTAGAATTAACAACCAACTTTATACAACCAAGTGTCAGTGGTTCAACTGTTGTCGATACAACTTATTTTGATAAACGATTGGGAATTTATATTACCATTTATGATGCGAATAATAATCAGTTAAACAATAGTAGTTTATTAGGATTAAATTATGAATTAGATGGTGTTACTTATTATCCACGTATGGATGGAAGTGTTCGTATTCCACTGGCTGATAAAGTAGCAAATGTATTCAGTCGTATTAAAATTAATACCAATACAGCCAATCTAATTAGTGGTACTTATAAATTAAAAATTGAATCATTTGGTTCACCAGATGGAATTTACTTTGGAAACAATTCATCTGATCAAATTGAAATTCCATTGGAAATTGTAAATAGTAAATATGGATTGGATGTTTCTTTAAATGATGAACAATTAACCATCGATAAAGAAACAGGATATACACAAGCAGAGAATAATGCACTCGTATTCCATGTGAAATATTCATCTAATTTAGCTAACCCAAATATTCGTGTTCGTCTATCACGTAGAACATATGATGATATTTATAGTACGGAATATGTGGATGTCAATTTATTAGATTATATTACTAACCAATTAGAAGCAACTGGAGAATATGAATATATGTTTGAAGAAAATCCAACCGGCAACATGGATAAATTTATCTACTTAAAAGATTATCTACAAAGTGGAACATATCGATTTGTATTTGCTCTATACGATGGAGATACTTTTATTGGCGATTGTACAGAATATGTTATAATAAAATAGGAGGATTCATATGGATGTAGAAAAAGTAAAAACAAGTGAGTTAATCGAATGTTATCAGATCGTTCAAAATTATCTAAAACAGTTAGAAACAGAGAAAAAAGAAGTGGAGAAAGAATTAAATGAAGGAAAAAATTGAAAAAGATATTGAACTAAGTCAAGAAGTATTTCAAAGTCTTCCTACGAATAACATCAAAAATAAAAAGAAATTTTTAACTGAAATAGATAAAGAAATTGCTCACTATCAAGAAACATTAAATACCATTTGTCAAGAATTAGTAAATAGACAAAAGCCATATATGTCTTTAACAGAACATCAATATGAAGAATATGATGATGCTTTATTACAATTGACAAAAGCACTCTCATATACAAATAACTTAAGTACTGCATACGAGAAATTAAAGTTAGATAAAAATATTTATTGTTTAAGCCATTATCAAAATAATGATTTAAAACAAAACAATCAAATATTAAAAAGAATGATCGATCTTTTCCAAAAAGTAGGAATCCCATTACAAAGTAAAGATTTCACTTATACCAAGTTTGTTACTCAGTATATGGATTCCTTTTTCTCCTATCAGTATTATTTAGACAGTAAAGATTTAGAAAAAGTATTCGAAGATCTTTATTGGAAAGATCCACATATGATTTTGGAAATAGAACTCAATATGAGACATCTATACTTAAAACATCAATCAGAATTTGAAAAATACATAAAAAAAACAAATCAAACATTACTATCTCATTTTAAACAGGGAGAAAAGAATTTAATCGATGATTATTCTTATTTAAGACATAAATTAGAACAAGTAAAATTAGAAGATAAAAATAATTTACTTTATTATTTTGTAACTGATACTTATCGCGTGGGTGACTATGCAGAAAACAAAATAGAACCACTGATTCAGAAGTATTTTAGTCACTATCCAAATCAACAATCATTAGAAGAAGTATATCAAGATACATTAAAGTTATTACATTCTCTTCAAGAATATCAAAATTATACGAAATACGATTCATTTATTCAAAAAATGAAGAAGTTATATAAAGAAAATTTAGAGAAGAATGTAATTGCGAAACATATGAAGAAAATCAAAGAATTAGAGAAGAAATTATGGAAATTAAATAAGAAATCAACACATTCCAGTAAAAAGACAAAAGTAGATAAATTAGAACCAGAAATTAATCAAGTGATTCAAGATATTCATGAACAGTATACAGAAATTGACCAAGTGATGTTTCAAACTGTGTTAAAAGAAAATATTCGTGATAATTCAACGATATTTAAAGCACTGTTATTATTAAGTCAATACTATTGTTTTGTAGCTGATTTATGTCGTGAACAAAATAGTGACATTACTTATGAAGAGATTGATCAAATCCATCTAGAATTAACTTCTTTTGTATTAAATCCTGATAATACGATGATAAATAATATGACAATATTAGAAGATGTGAATCTTTCTGATATGGTAATTGCCAATTATCAATTACTTGGTATTCAGATTACGAAAGATATGTTAGAAGGAAATCAATTAGATCTCTGTATGAGTGATTTGAAGAAAATATTAGTATATTATCAATTACAAAAACAGAAGATTTCTTTACAATCATTAGAAGATATGAAGAAGATTCAAAAAATAATGGAAAAGAAATAAAAAAATACCTAAATAGGTTGATTTATGGTACAATGAACATAAAGGAGTAGAAAAATGAAGAAAGTTTTAAAAGCAATATTAGGAATTATAGGAATTTGTTATCTAGTTGTTGTGATCACTGTAACAGCATGCTTACTTTGTTACAATAAATATAAAGTAACAGAAATGTTTGGTTATAGCTTTGTGATTATCGACGATAATTCAGATATGTATCAAGAAGGAGATCTTGTTTTATTTCAAAAAAATGAATTAAAAGATATTCGCCGTACCGATGAGATTTTCTTTTATGAAGTAAAAAATGGTGTAGCTAGTATTCGCTATGGAACCATTACCGAAATAGTTCCTGTAAGTACTGAGGAAAGTACCTTTACAATTAATGATAATCATGATATTTCAAGTGAGAGTTTGATTGGTAAAACTGAAACAGCAAAAGTTTATCCAAAAATTGGAAAAGTATTGGCTATTTTAGAATCTCGTTTTGGATTTTTACTATTAGTAATATTGCCAACTTTAGTTTTATTCTTATATGAACTATATCGTGTTATCATTGAAATTAAAACACCAATTGAAGAAGATGAAGAATGAAAAAGACACTGATTTTTATTAGTGTTGTCTTTTTGCTTCTCACAGTATTACAGGTGGCAAATAGTTTTGGATTATTTGAAACAAAAATTGAAAATGAAACAGATTTAGAAGTTGCAAAATGGCATATTTTTGTCAATCAGTATGATTTGAATGGTGAAGATCAAACTTTCTATGTCGATCAGATTACTTATACGGATCGTCAAGGAAATCGTGTGGATCGTTTCGCTCCAGGAGTCACTGGAACCTTTCAAATCGTTATTGATCCAAAAGATACCGAAGTATCTTTTCAATATCGAATGAAAATCGATATGAGTCAAAATCAATATACACAAATTCAACTTGATCAAATTGAAGGACTGAACGGAATTCAACTAACGGAACAAGATGGTGTTTACAGTCGTATTATGACATTGAATGAAATAGAAAATGGCGTAAAAGATACCATTCAGGTCACGTTTCACTGGGAGTATGATGATCAATACAATGAAAGTGATTCCATGTTAGGACAAAACCCTGATAGTCAATTTACAATTCCAATTTCCATTCAGTTTGAACAGTATACAGAATAGAATAAAAAGCGTGGTGACATTATGAAGAGTGGGACAATTTATAAGATTGCGAAAATTGTCGGCAATGTTTTATTTGCTGTTTTAGGTATTATTTTATTAATATGTTTATATTCTTTTATCAGTATGAAAATACTATCACATAAATATGTCAATTTATTTTCATACACATGCTTTCAAATTGGAAGTAATAGTATGTCACCAACCATTACAACGAATGATTTAATCATTGTTCATTTAAATGAAGATATAAAAGAGGGGAATATCATCACATATGAAGATGGAGATACATTTGTAACCCATCGTGTGATGGAAGTCAATGATACAGGTTATATTACGAAAGGAGATGCCAATCAAAGTGAAGATCAAGCCATCTTAAAAGAACAAGTAGTAGGAAAAGTAGTTAAAATATTACCAAATTTTGGTGTTTGGTTTAAAGTGATTACAACACCTAAAATTATTATTTTAATATGTATTACACTATTATGTTTTTCACTGGCATTCTCTTATACAGGAAAAAAATATTTATCGCGAGATGATGATTTTGGTATTTATTACTCTGGTATCAAAATGAAAAAGGAGAATTCAGATGATCGATAAAAAGAAATTTTTATATTTCAATCGTATTACAGTTGCAGTAATTGGAATTTTTATCTTGTTGTCATGTACACGTTTTGCTTTTTCTAAATTTTATACAAATGGTCAAGGAGAAGCAATCAGTGAAATCGCTTTTTATACCATCAATCCAGGCACACAAACGCAGACATTAAAAATGTTTGATATAAAACCAGATGGAAAAGATTATGTTTACGATATAAACGTATCGAATTTTCAAGATAACAATGTCAGTGAAGTAGATATGGAATATCACTTATCATTGCGAACAACAACCAATATACCAATTGAATATAAGATTTATCTGAATGGTAGTACCATGAATGAGTTCAATCAAAAAGAAGTGATTCAAGATGAAGATGGAATGTACTTTTTCCGTTTTCAAGCACCAGTAGGAAATTTCCAAAAAAATGTTGAGAAAACAGATCATTATCAATTAGTTGTTAATTTTCCAAGTATATATAACGAAGAAACGTATCAAGACTTAATAGAAAGTGTAGAAGTGACAATTGATGCAGAACAATTGTAAATTAATTGTGAAAAATGTGAAAAAATGTTGCGATACTGATTGGGATTATGATAGAATAGAAATAGTAGAATAGGTAGGGATTATGTATGAAAAAGAATAATAAAAAGAAGAAAGCACAAATGAAAAAAAGAAGATTATTATTATCGCTTCTTCTATTAGTAGGAACAGGAGTATTTTTAGGAACTGCAACTTATGCATGGTTTACAGCCAATCAAACAGTAGCAGTTAATCCAATCGATGTAAACGTTGCTGCACAAAGTGGTTTACAAATTTCTGCGGATGCGAAAAATTGGAAATCAATTTTGACAACAACAGATATTACAAGTGCCAGTGGTACTTATAGTACTGCTAAGAACCAACTTCCAACGCAAATGGCACCAGTATCAACAGCTGGAATTATGAATGCCGATGGAACGATGGAAATGTTTTTAGGACAAGTTAGTGCTGATGAAGATGATGGTAACTTTATTTTAGCTGCTTCTAAAGAAACAGATCAAAATGGTACAGTGGGTAACTATGTTGTATATGATATGTTTTTACGTACAGAAACAGCAGGACAAGTTTATTTAACAACAAATTCTGGAATTACATTTGCGGATGACGCAGACAATGGAATTAAAAATGCAACTCGTGTCGCATTCTCAGTACTTGGAAATACAAGAAGTGACGATAGAGTTGAAAATATGCAACAATTAAATGCTGGAGCAGCTGCACCAGTTACAATTTGGGAACCAAACTATGATGACCATACTTCATATGGTGTTGCTAATGCTCGTGATACTTATGGTAATGATGATTTAGTTGCTGGTACGGGAAATGATCCTGTTGCATACGATGGAATTAAAGCTAAATTCGGAATAGAACAAGGAATTACACTTGGAAATGCCAATGCTACTGCCGCAGGAGCATATTTCCAAAAAGTAACACCACAAATTCAAACAGAAGTTGGATTTAGTGATTATAAAGCATTAGTAAATCTAAGTGCTGGAGTTACAAAAATTAGAGTATACTTCTGGATTGAAGGACAAGATGTAGATTGTGAAAACAATGCATCTGGAGGAAACATTACATTTGACCTACAAATCAGTAGAAATTCATCAGCTGCTTAAAAGAATGAGATTTCATTCTTTTTTTTTCATATTCTTTTTTCGCACTCATATAGTTAATTGAAAGAGAAAGTAGGGATTGAATGGAAAAGACAGATATTATTAAAAGTATCAGCAACCGTACAGGTGGTGATATTTACTTAGGAGTAGTAGGGGCAGTACGTACAGGAAAGTCTACTTTTATCAAAAAAGTGATTGAAACTTTAGTTGTCCCTAACATCGAAGATGAATACGAAAAGAAAAGGGCACTGGATGAGATTCCTCAAAGTGCTCAAGGAAAGACAATCATGACAACAGAACCAAAGTTTGTACCAAGTCAGGCAGCTACCATTCATATTGATGAAGTAGAAGCTAAAATTAGACTTGTTGACTGTGTAGGGTATGTCATTCCGAATGCCAAAGGTTATGAGGATGAGAATGGTCCTAGAATGGTAAAAACACCATGGTATGATGAACAAATACCATTTGTTGAAGCAGCAGAAATTGGTACAGAAAAAGTAATCAAAGATCATTCTACCATTGGTATTGTCGTAACAACAGATGGCTCTATCGGAGAATTAACACGTAATGATTATGTAGAAGCTGAAGAAAGAGTCGTCAGTGAATTAAAAGAAATGGGTAAACCATTTATTGTTATCTTAAACTCAACACATCCAATGTTACCAGAAACAGAACGTTTGAGTGAAAAATTAACAGAAACTTATGAAGTACCAGTACTACCAATTAGTGTAGAAAATATGACAGAACGAGATATTTATAGTATTTTAAGAGAAGCTCTTTATGAATTTCCAGTAGCAGAAGTAAATAT
>CALVKP010000087.1 GCA_944332735.1 uncultured Bacilli bacterium
AATACTAGGCATTCCCATTCCAGAAGCCATAACCGTTATTTTTTTTCCATGAAATAATCCTGTATATGCATACATACCACGCACATTATTTACTAATTTCGCATTTTCTAAATATGTATCTGCAATAAACTTAGCTCTCATAGGATCTCCTGGCATAATCACAACTTTTGCGATTTCTTCTTTTTTCGCATTGATATGTGGCGTCATTCTATCACCTCATAGACATTATAACACGTATTTTTAAAAGAAAAAAGGAACGAAATAGTTCCTAATTATGTTTTAACAATGGTTTTAAGAATTGACCCGTATAACTTTCTTTTATAGACGCTACCTCTTCTGGTGTTCCTGTTGCTACAATTGTTCCACCTTGGTCTCCTCCTTCAGGTCCAAGATCAATCATATAATCAGCTACTTTAATGACATCTAAATTATGTTCAATTACAAGTACTGTATCTCCATTATCCACAATTCGATTTAAAATCACTAATAATTTTTTTATATCATCCGTATGTAACCCTGTTGTAGGTTCATCTAATATAAATAAACTCTTTCCTGTCGGTTTCTTTTGTAATTCTTTGGCTAACTTAATACGAGCTGCTTCTCCTCCAGATAAAGTAGGAGCACTTTGTCCTAATTTGATATATCCCAATCCCACATCTATTAACATTTGTAATTTTGTTTTAATCTTTGGAATATTTTCAAAAAACTCATAAGCCTCTTCTACTCTCATTTCTAATACATCATATATATTTTTTCCTTTATATTTAATTTCCAAAGTTTCACGGTTATAACGTGTTCCACCACAGACTTCACAAGGAACATATACATCTGGTAAAAAGTGCATTTCAATTTTCTTAACACCATCACCCCAACAAGCTTCACATCGTCCACCTTTGACATTAAATGAGAATCTCCCTTTATCATAACCACGCATTTTCGCTTCTTTGGTTTCAGCAAATACTTCTCTTATATCATCAAAAACCCCTGTATAAGTAGCAGGATTAGAACGAGGTGTTCTCCCAATTGGAGCTTGTGAGATATCAATCACTTTATCAATATTTTCCAATCCCTTTACCGATTTATATTTACCTGGTTTTTCTTTTGATTTATAAACTGAATTCATAACAATTTTATATAAAATCTCATTTACTAAAGTACTTTTCCCACTTCCCGATACTCCAGTCACACAGATGAATTTTCCAAGTGGAAATTTCACATTGATATTTTTTAAATTATTTTCTTTTGCTCCTTTAATTTCCAAATATTTTTTATTTCCTTTTCTTCTTTTTTCAGGAACAGGAATACATAATTCTCCAGTCAAATATTTACCAGTTAAACTATGTGGATTTCTCATCACTTCTTCTGGTGTTCCTTGTGCTACAACCTCACCACCATGAGAACCTGCTTTTGGTCCAATATCCACTAAATAATCAGCAGCTAACATCGTATCCGTATCGTGTTCGACAACAATTAATGTATTACCTAAATCACGCATTTCTAAAAGAGATTGAATTAATCGTTGATTATCTCTTTGATGTAGCCCAATACTAGGTTCATCTAACACATATAATACACCTGTTAATTGTGAACCAATTTGCGTAGCTAAACGAATTCTCTGTGCTTCTCCACCACTTAAAGTTCCAGCACTACGTGAAAGCGTTAAATACTCTAATCCAACATTAATTAAAAAGCTTAATCTAGAAGATATTTCTTTTAAAATTAAACGCGAAATTTCTTCTTGTTCTTTTGTTAATTTTAAATTTTGTAAAAAAGTATTTAAATCACGAATACTAAGTTCTGTTAATTCATAGATATTTTTACCACCTATTAAAACAGATAATACTGCATCATTTAAACGAGCTCCATGACATTTCGGACAAGGTAATTCAGTCATGTACTGTTCAATCCAATCACGAATCCAACCAGATTTTGTTTCAACATAACGTCTTTCTAAATTGGTAATAATTCCTTCAAAATAGTCTGTTACTCTTCTTGTGTTCCCATTTTTCGCAACATAGTGAAATTCTATTTTTTCTTTACTACCATAAAGAATAATATCCATTTCTTTTTTACTCAAGTCTTTTACTGGAACATCCATATCAATCCCATAATAACGACAAGTAGTTTCTAAGTTAGTATAATATAAATTTGTTTTATCACTGACATTTAAAGTTGCAATCGCTCCTTGATTTAAAGATAAATCACGATTTGGAATGACTAAATCGACATCTAATTTATACTTAATTCCAAGACCTTTACATTCTTCACAAGCGCCATATGGAGCATTAAAAGAAAACATACGTGGTTCTAATTCTGGTAAAGAAAAATCACAATCTGGACAAGCATATTTTTCACTCATGACAATTTCTTCGCCACCAATCACATCAATGACTACTTTACCATGCGCTAATTTTGTAGCCGTTTCAATCGATTCATATAAACGACTACGAATTTCTTCTTTCATAATTAAACGATCGACAATCACATCAATATTATGCTTCTTATTCTTTTCTAAATCAATCTCATCTTCAATGGTATACTCTTCTCCATCGATACGAAGACGAGTATATCCATCTTTTTGTAATTTTTCAATTAAATCTTTCTGTGTTCCTTTTTCACCATGAACAACTGGGGCTAAAACACGAATCTTTGTCCTATCTTCTAATCTTAATATTTGATTTGTCATTTCTTCAATACTTTGACTACGAATCGGACGATGATGTACTGGACAATATGGTACTCCAATACGTGCATATAAAAGTCTTAAATAATCATATATTTCTGTTACAGTTCCAACCGTACTACGAGGATTTTTATTAGTCGTCTTTTGATCAATACTAATCGATGGACTAAGCCCCTCAATACTGTCTACATCAGGCTTTTCACTACCACCTAAAAATTGTCTGGCATAAGCACTTAAACTTTCCACATAACGACGTTGTCCTTCCGCATAAATCGTATCAAAAGCAAGACTACTCTTTCCACTTCCCGATACCCCTGTCATAACAATTAATTGATTCTTAGGAAGTTCTATATTAATATTCTTTAAATTATTCTCTCTAGCACCTTTCACAATAATTTTATCCATACATTCACCTTCTCATTTGTCAATTGTTATTATACCATTTCCATTGAAATTTATAACACATTTCGTAACATTTATAGTATAGCAAACAAACGTTTGCAAAGCAAGAAAAAAATGAGTTTCCCCATTTTACAACTTTAATTTCTTAATCATACCCAAATCATCAGAATATAATTTATTTCCATCTAATTGTTGATCTACACTTCCAAGATACAATTGTTTACATATTTCCATTTGTAATTCTTTCACATATTCTTTTAATTCCTTTAATTGATTTACATTTTGAATCACAGGAATTGCTAAACTAAGTGCATCATCAAACTTTATTTGTTGAAGCATATCAAAATGTAAATCAAGATATTGGACTAATTCTTTCATTTCCTTAAAATCATGTTCCATTAATTCATGAATACATGTTAATAGCATAAATATTTCTCTTTTATTTTTTTCAATAATCGTATGAAGATACTCTAATAAATCAATTTTACTTTTACAATATTCATAATAAACAGTATTTTGAAAACTACGTCTTGTCAGTGGAATATCTTCTTTTGTCCAATCATCTAAAATGTCAATCTTTTTTAGTGGTATAAGACCATGAGAAAATTCTGGCGTTATCATTTCAATATTTCTATTTAATTCATTTTCATAATCTTTTTTACGTAAAGTAACTTGTACACCTTTTACAAATTCTTTAATTTCTTCTTCATTCATACTTAATTCTTCTTGAATCATTTGCACAACATAATTCACAGGTACATAATATTCTTTTTTCATAATATCCTCCAAACGCTAATACGACTATTATAACACAAAATTTAAAATCCATAAAAAACGAACTATTTCTAGTTCGAACTAATTCCTAAAATGGTGCTCGTGGCCGGACTCGAACCGGCATGGTACAAGTACCAATGGATTTTGAGTCCATCGCGTCTACCAATTTCACCACACGAGCAAACAACAAATATATTATAACAAAGTTTATTTCACATTTCAATTATTTTTAACAAGATTGAAAAAGAGCATCAATTAGATGCCTCTTTTTCTGTTTTTGCTTGTTTTATTATTTTTAAATTATTTTTAAGTCGCTCATCGTTTGGATTCATAGATGCAGCAATCATTGCATTTTGATATGATCTACTATAATCTTTTAAATAGTAATAACTTACTGCTAATAAATCATATGGCGTTTCATTATAACTAAATGGTTCATTAATATATGATTTAGGATGTTCTAAAATTTGTAATGCTTTAGTCACATATTCAATCACAGATTGATAATCTTCTAATTGGTAACATAATAATGCCATTTCTATATAAGGATCTCTTAAATATGGAGCCTCTGCAATGGCTTTTTCTAACCACATTTTCGATTCATCAAAGCGTTTTAAATGAATATAACTACGCGCAATAAATCTCATGGAAGCACATCGTTCATCTTTCCAAGTAGCTCTTTTTAAATGTAAATGACGAATTAAAGTATCAATACATTCATTCCATTTTTCATAATACATATATTCTCTTCCTAAATAATGCATATTACGATCATCTTCAGGATCTTCCTTGACAGATAATTCTAATAATGGTAAGTAACTACTTCTTGATTTTTCACGATCAGGATAATGATTTAAAGTGATTTCATCTGTTACAACCTTCTTCTCTTCTCCCAATTGATAAGAAAGAATTTCATGAACTGGATGTGTCCATCTATATCCTTTTCTGGCATGAATTTTCTCAATATAAAAATTGACCAATGGTTTATTATTTTCATCCAAACTCCAATTATAGTTATATTGCAAACGTGTAATAGAAGGATCCCATATCATTTCTAATTTTTTTCTCCATCCTGGTTCAAAAACTTCATCTAAATCCGTACAAACACAAATATCAATATCTTCTGGTAATAAATCTAGAGAAGCATTTCTAGCGACATCAAAACGCCATGGTTTGATTTCTTTTGTAACAACATGCACACCACGTTTTTTTAATTTTTCAGCAGTATGATCAATAGAACCAGTATCTAATACATAAATCATATCTGCTTCTTGCATTGAATCAACCCATCGATCCACAAATTTTTCTTCATTTTTACTAATTGCATAAACAGCTACTTTATATTTATTCATGCAAATATCTCCATTATGGTCCGGTTGGGCCTGTAGGTCCCGTTGCTCCGGTTGGTCCAGTTGGGCCTGTTGCTCCTGCTGGTCCTGTTGGTCCCGTCGCTCCTGATACTCCTGTTGGACCGGTTGCTCCTGCTGGTCCTGTTGGGCCTGTTACCCCAGTTGCTCCAGTTGGTCCCGTTGCTCCTGATACTCCTGTTGGACCTGTTGCACCTGCTGGTCCAGTTGGACCGGTTGCACCTGCTGGTCCAGTTGGGCCTGTTACTCCTGTTGCTCCTGTTGGTCCCGTTGCTCCTGATACTCCTGTTGGACCTGTTGCACCTGCTGGTCCGGTTGGGCCTGTTACTCCTGTTGCTCCACTCACTCCAGTAGCTCCAGTTGGCCCTTGTGGAATCGTTAAATTTAAGACATAATTTGGAGCCACTCCAGTAATACTAGCAGAAGCTGTACTACCTGGTAATCCTGTCGTAACTGTTCCAATTGTTAATGTTGCAATTTCTCCCGTTGCTCCGGTTGGACCGGTTGCCCCAGTTGCTCCAGTCGGTCCAGTTGCTCCGGTTGGACCGGTTGGACCAGCAACAACTCCAGTTCCTTCCCATGCATTTGAGTCTGCACTCCATACATATAATTGATCTCCAACAATAAATGCTTCTCCAGGCACACCAGTTGGATAAGCTGCTAAAAGTTCTGGTAATGTATTAAAAAAACCTTGTGCTACAATTCCCTGCCCCGCAGGACCAGTTGGCCCAGTTGCTCCGGTTGGACCTGTTACTCCTGTTGCTCCAGTGGGTCCAGTAGATCCTGTTGGACCGGTTGGGCCTGTTGGTCCACCTGCTGGTCCAGTCGGGCCTGTTGGTCCTACAAATACTGTTCCAGGTCTACAATTTTTTTGATCGCATTCTATTTTTTGCATAGCACTTTCGTATATATCCATATTCACACTCCTTTCATTATAATATATGAAAGAAGTAAGAAAGAATTAGTATAAATATCTAATTTTACTAATAAAAAAACAGAAACAAACTTGTTCTGTTATGCATTCTCATGATATTTTGAATCAAATAAATCTGTTTCAACTTCAATCGTTTCTATTTCTCCTGTGTCAATGATTGGCAGTGCTGACTTATCTTTTAAGCCAAAGAAATCTAAAAAATCTTTTGTTGTGCCATATAACATAGGACGACCAGGTAAATCAGATTTTCCTCGTTCTTCAATTAAATTTTTCATCAATAATTTTCTAACTAAGTGAGCACTTCCTACGCCACGAATCTCATCTACTTCTACTCTAGTGATGGGTTCATTATAAGCAATAATGGCCAGTGTTTCTAATGCTGCTTGACTTAAGTTAGGACTATCTTGTACTGTAACTAATTTCTCATAATAAGGCTTATGTTCTTTTTTTGTTGTTAATTTAAAATGATCTCCATACTTTTCTAAAGAAATTCCTCTTTCTTCATTCTGATATTCTTGTTTTAATTTTTGTAAATATGTATGTACTTGTTTCTCATCTATTTCTAATATTTTGGAAAGCTCTTCGATTGTAATTCCTTCACTACCAGATACGAATAACAACCCTTCCATGACTGCTTTAAGATTCATGTGTTTCCTCCTTTACTGCCAATACAATTTCATCAAAATTATGCGTTTGCTTAATTGCTAAAACTTGTTTTTTCGCAAGATCTAGAATCGATAGAAATGTTACTACAACATAATCACGAGACCATTCATGAAATAACTCTTGAAATGCGACTTGTTTCTTTTTTCTTAATATTTCTTTTATTTCAAAACTACGTTTTGAAACAGAATATTCTTTTTTTGTTACTGTTGTATGTAATGGTTTTTCTAATTCTTTTCTTTTTAATAACTCTTGAAAAGCTTGTAATAATTTATCTAATGTAATATCTTCAGACAATGTTGTATCTTTTACTTGATACATAGATAAATTGGCTGGTTCTTTGGTATAAACTAAATTACGATTTTCTTCTAATTCACGTAAACTAGATACAACTTTCTTGTATTGCTCATATTCTTTTAAACGACGAATTAAACGATCTTTTGGATCTTCTTCAAATTCATCCGTTGTATCTTTTTTCTGACGCGGTAATAAATGATTTGATTTCATTTCAATCAATTCAGCTGCCATATTTAAATATTCACTGGCAATATCTAGATTCATTTCTTCTTGTTTTTGAATATAATTTAAATACTGTTCGGCAATTTTAGATACTTCAATCTCTTCTATTTCAATATCACTTTGTTTAATAAGATGTAATAATAAATCTAATGGTCCTTCAAATTGATCTATTGTAACTGTATAATCCATCTTTACCACTCCTATCTTATATTATAACATATCTTATAACAAAGAAAAAAGATACTTATGTATCTAATTCTTGATATGAAATGTTTTTGGTGCATAACGATAAACTAAGAACAAAGAAATCAAACAATATAATATACTAAATATAATCGTTAGACATCCAAATGTAAAAATAGGAATTCTTACTCTTAACATATAATAACAAAATAAGTAAGTAAGTCCATTGGCGATTCCATACGTTCCACTCTTTGTTTCACTATTGGCATTGTATGGTTGTAATAAATAATATAAAACCAAATGATGTACAGAAAAGAAAATACTCATTGCTAGAATAGAAAATAATAAAATAGGATAATCCACCCACTGTGTCGTACCACCTGATATAACGAGTAATAATACAAGTCCCATAGCTAATACAAAAGCAGGTAGTAAATTAATCAGAATGACACTTTTTAAACGTTCTTTAAATAGATTTAAAATCACTTTTGGTTCTCTATAAAAACCATAAGTCAGCATACTATGATCACAATTCATAAACATCGCTTGGGCAACTTCTTGTCCCCGATTAATACAGTACATAATAAATACAAAATATGGTAACATAACCATCAATACCTGATTGACCTTAATAGAAAATTCAGGAACGAAATATAAAATAAGAGCCATGACAAAGATAATTCCTAAAATAACAAATGATATTTTTTTAGCAGATTTCAATAAAAGATTACTATGCCTTTTTACAAATAAATCATTAAAATAAGCATAACCATGTTTCTTACTTGTAATGTTTGTATCAATATCAATTCGTTTTAATACATTGTCTTTTGATACTTGAGATGTCTTATAACTAGCTGTATTCATATTATCGTTCGTTAAAATTAATTTATATATTTCACGATAAGCTGAAAAGTTTTGTAAATATGAAATATGAAATAAACTAGCTATTATGATAACTAGCATCAAAATAACAGAGATAGATAATGGTAGCACAATTCCAAAGTATGGAAGGCCATAAGCCATGAATAAGAAAACAAAAACTAAGATCCATATTCCTTTTACAGGATGATTCTCATCCGTAATAATCCCTCTTTTTTGATATTTCTTTAAGAAATAAACATTGATTAGTATTTTAGAAGATGCGATAAAAAACGGAATCATCATACATATCCAAATTGGTACTTTACTAAGTAAACCAAAGATACAAGTAAATGGTAAAAAACCAATGATAACTTTTAACATCATATAATAATAGTTTGATAATGTATATTGTTTTGCATCCATTCTAAGCGTAAACATCGCATAGTATTTATCTTTCGTAGGATTAAACATATATGTATTCATAAATGCTCCAATCCATGTTAAGAAAAATAAAATATGTACAAATGTAGTTGCATGATCACTTTTAAATATATTTAATAAAGTAAATACCATAATCAATACATATAAAAATTTTCCTAAGAAAATGGTTAGAAGTTCAATAATAATACTAACTATGGTACCTAATACTTTCAATGCATAATTACTATATAATGCATCTTTAAATACTTTTCCAAGTAACGGAATTTGTTTTAATGCATAAATAAAAGTATTCACACGATAAGCATTTTTTACTTGAAACGAATGTACAAAGGTATCTAACATAATTATGCCTCCGTCAATGCTTCAAGAATTTTATCTTTTAATTCTTGATCTGTTAAATGACTACGATCTATTTTCGTTAATGTACCATGATTTAATAGTACAATTTCATCACACAAACTAAGTGCAAGTTCCATAATATGTGTCGAGAAAATAATAATATGATTTTTCTTAATAGATCTTAATACTTGTTTCATTTCTTCTGCTACAACTACATCTAAAGATGTTAATGGCTCATCCAATAATAATACATTGGGATTGGCAATCATATTTACTAACATTTGCATTTTATTTTTCATTCCATAAGAATAATCTTTTAAAAGTTTATCACGATCTTCTAGTTCAATATGCATAAATTCAAAATATTCATCGATACTTTTTTCTTCTTTTAATTGATTCTGATTAATATCTAAGAAAAACTTTAAAAATTCTCTTGCTGTTAAAAACTCCGGTACATTCGGGGTTGATAATACATATCCAATATCAGAAAGTTCTAAAGGTCGGCTTTCATCTTCTATTAGCGTAAATGTCCCACTTTCAAAAGGAATATCTTTATTTAAACAATTAAAAAAAGTTGTTTTCCCACTCCCATTTCTTCCTAATAGGCCATATATTTTACCTTCTTCAAACGTAAAATGAATATCTTTTAATACTTCTTTTGTCTCGAAGTTTTTACTTAAATGTTCTACTTTTAATTTCATAATACCTCCACATTACTAACATCTTATCATAGCATACAAAAAAAGAGAAGATTTTTATCCTAGTTTCAATACTTTCTCTTTTGGTAAGTAAGAAATTGTTTGATTTATAAACTGATAAAAATCTTCTTCTAAATCAAACAACATATATTGATTCATATTTTGTGTCATTTCTTGAATCACGGTTTGAATCATATCTGAAGTTAATGTACATTGATACATTGGCGTAAATACTACTTTATAAAAGTAATGTCTATGTTGTTTATATTGTTCTTCTACGCTATCTTCTAGTTGTACTGGATCAAATGCATTGACATAAAAAGTAATATTTGTATGATGAGAACAAATTTGGTAATTATACTCTATTTCATCACAATACTGTACTTCGTGTCTTTTTATTACTTGTTGTTGTTCAATCCAACTTTCTAATCTTTCTTTATTTTCATTTGAAATATCTAAATACAGACTATACCCATAATAAGTTTCATTTTCTGGTAAATCAAATAAAACAACATCTTGATCTTGCTTTTCAATATTCATAGAGATTGGTGCTTGACAAGCAGATAGTAATAACCCAGCACATAATCCTAACTTTTTAATACTACTAAACTTCATAAAGTTCCCCCAAATATATTATACTACAATTCAAAGGAAAAATGAGAACTTATGTTATAATAGAATTGGTGATAAAATGAAAAGATTTACGATGAAAGATGAACCATTTCTTTGTGAACATTGTCATAAAGAAGTAACGCCATTAAATTATACTGCTAGAGATCACTGCCCATTTTGTTTATATTCCAAACATGTTGATATATTACCAGGAGATCGTAACAATACATGTCAAGGATTGTTAAAACCAGTAGCTCTAGAAAAATTTAAAGATACTTATAAAATTATTTATCGATGTGAGAAATGTGGAACTATTCATAAAAATATTATGGCAAATGATGATAATATGAATTTAATTATCGAGCTATCAACACATCCAGAATATTAAAAAAACGAGTTTTCACTCGTTTTTAGTTGTTTAAATAATTAAAAATGAATGGGATGACAACAACAGCTACAATTAATACTGTAAATAGTGCAATGACAAGCATTAATCCATTTTTATTTTTCGTTTCTGGATCTTTCTTTGTTTCTTCTGCCTTAATAGCCATTTTCGCATCATTTAATTGTTTATTTAAAAGAATGGTATTCTCTAATTCTTCTTTTTTCTCTTCTTTTGTTGGAGTCATATCTGTATTTTCTAATTTTGATACAACTTCTTCTTCTTTTGAATTCATTGCAGTTGGTTCTATAGTAGGAGTTGTTGGCTCTGCTACTGGTGTAGCAGGTGTTTCAACTTTTGGTTCAGATACACCAAATACATCAGATACCGGTGGTACTGTTGTTGCAGCTGATGTTTCTACTGCAGCTGGAACTTCTTCTTTTTTCTCTGGAGTTGGTGCAGAAACATTTGAACCAAACATCTCATCTAAAGAAGGAATGTTATTCTCTTCTTTCGTTTGAGGCTCTACAGATGTTTCTTGAACTTCTGGTTTTGCTTCACTTGTACCTAATACATCTTCGATAGCTGGTAATGGATTCGTATTTGCTGGTGTTACTACATCATCTTTCTTAGGTTCTGGAGCAGGTACACTTTCTCCCAACACATCTTCGATTGGTGGAATTGAATCCATAGGTTTTACATCAGCTACTTCAGTTACTTCAGTTACTTCAGGCGTTTCTGGAGTTTTTGTATCTCCCATATCTAATACTTCAATATCATCATAAGTAGAAGTAGTTTCTCCATTTCCTGTTACTGTATTATTTGTTTCCATATTTTTTAATTCATCATTATTCATAAGATTATCCCTCACTATTCTCTTACATTTAACATAAGTATACCAAATTTTTCTCTAAAAGAAAAGAAAAATACACAAATAAGTATATTTTTTTCCTATTTTCTTACATTTATTTGTCATACATTTTAGCTTGTAACACTTCTTCTAACGTCTGTTTACGAATCGATACATCATCTAATTCAACAGATTGTAACACTTGAAACAATTCTTGAAATTTCCCACAATATAAGAAAATAATCTCATCATCCGTTTGTTCTTTTAAAATAATATTTTTAATACTCAATTTTAACTTCTTATAATTTTTTCCTTTCAAATGTACCAAAGAATAATTATAATGGCAGATTTTAGAAACAGAATCAAATTTTATTTTATGATCACTGACAATTAATACATCTGTTACCATTTGTTCCATACGATCAATTTGATAACGAGAAGTTAGAAATACAATTTGATGTTTTTTTATTTTCTCGTAAATTAATTTTAACATAGAATGTACTTCTGAATCACTTTGATGTAAAAATGGTTCTTGAAAAACATAAATCTTTAAATCTAGTTGATATAACAGTAAAAAATAAATACGTTCTTTTTCTGCTTCATTCATATCTTTTAATTTTTTTGTTGCATCTAATTTCAAACAGTCTAGTACATATTTATCATTTTTCTGATATATATCTTTTTGAAACAATTGATAAAACTTTAAAAAAGTAGACAATGATAAAAAATTTAATTTTTCTATTTTTTGATACCAAAGTTTTACTTCTTTTAAAGCATGTATTAATTTCACATAATCTTTACTCCAATTATCTGAAGAACTTTGAAATAATTTTTCTAATATTTCTTCTATTGTTTTATTTGGATTACCATATAAAAAAATTAATTTTCCTTCATATGATTTTAACAACTTACTACTCATATCATCACCAATTTTATTATACACTATTTTAAGTATAAGAAAAAGATAACCGAAGTTATCTTATAACCAAACACCAAATCCAATTGCTGCCATAGAAAGAATTAAACCAATCGTCCAGAATAATTTCACAACATCTCTTTCATCCCATCCTAATTTTTCAAAATGATGATGAAGTGGTGCCATTAAAAATACTTTTTTATGAAATAAAGCAATAGACGTCATTTGAATAATACAAACCAATGTTTCGATTACGAATACACCAGCAACAATTACTAATGTAAGTTCATGATCTGTAACAATGGCAATACTAGCTAAAGTTCCTCCAAGAGCAAGTGAACCAGTATCCCCCATAAATACTTTCGCAGGATGTGTATTATATAAAAGAAATCCAAATAGTGCTCCTACTAATACAAAACAGAATACTGCGATATCACTACTTCCTACAGCCCATTTAGAGTTCCAAGAAATTAAGGCAAATGCTAAGAAAGCCATTAGTGATAATCCTCCTGCAAGACCATCTAAACCATCAGTTAAATTGACTGCATTACTACTTGCAACTAATACAAAGAGCAAGAATATTCCATAGAACCATCCCATATCAATACGAATTCCTAATGTATGAATATCTAAGACAGGATGAGATCCACTCTTCATATAAATATAGAAAAAGATTAAAGCAATAAATAACTGTCCACATATTTTCTGTAATTCTGTTAATCCTTCATTATGACCACGACGAATACTTAAATAATCATCTAAAAATCCTAACAATGCATAAGCTACAAAAACAAACATTACAATAAATAAATTTTCACTAAAAGCAACTTTTCCCGTTACCAGTAAAAACAACATTGTTAACATCGTTGGAATAATGAAGATTAATCCTCCCATAGTTGGAGTACCTTCTTTTTCTTGATGTTTCTTTTTTAAGAAAACACTAACATTTTGTCTTACTTTTAATTTTTTTAATAATGGAATTAATATCAAACCAGCAATGGCAGATAGAATAAATCCAATCATCATAGCTAATACAGATTTGGCTAATATTAACATACTCTCACTCCTTGTACATTTTTTGTATTATTGTTTCTGTTATTATTTTATCATCAAAATCGTATTTTGTGTTACCAATTATTTGATAATTTTCGTGTCCTTTTCCGAGCACTAATAGTATATCATCTTTTCTCATCTTTTGTATACCCTTATGAATCGCTTCTTTACGATTTTCTATCACTTCAAAATTGTTTTTTTGTAAATTTTTTGTAATATCATCTAAAATACGATAAGGGTCTTCTGTTCTAGGATTATCACTTGTAAAAATGACTTCATCTGATAATGTCGTCGCAATTTGTCCCATAATTGGTCGTTTGATAGGGTCACGATCTCCACCACAACCGACAATGGTATATACATGTTGATGAGGAATTTCTTTCGCTGCTAAGATGACTTTCTCTACCGCATCTGGGGTATGAGCATAATCAATCACTACTTTACCACGTTCAAAAGAAATCACTTCCATCCTTCCTTTCGGTGGAGTTAACTTGAAAATGACATCTTGAATTTGATGATTCAAATATCCCATTTCCTTTAACAATACAATTACACATGTCATATTATAAATATTGTGTTTTCCTAATAATTTCATATCATATTTTACTTGATTTATAAAAAATACAGTGTGTGATGGAAATAACTCAATATCTGTAATTTGATAATCACTCTTTTTTGTTCCATAAGTTACATTATGATGATTGGGTAATAAAAAATAAGAACAATAAGCATCATCTATATTCACAATACAAGTATGTTTTTCTGTCACTTTAGAAAATAACTTTTGTTTTTCTTTCGCATAATTTTCCATCGTTTTATGATAATCTAAGTGATCTTCTGTTAAATTACTAAATAATGTATATTGAAATTTTAATTTACCCAATCGTTTATAACTTAAAGCATGACTACTGACTTCCATGACAACATGGGTACACCCTTCTCTTTTTGCTTCTAATATCATTTCATATAAGTCTAATACATCAGGTGTTGTATTGGATAAGTCTTTTACTTTCCCATTGATATAAAAACCAATCGTTCCAATATAAGCACATGGAATAGATAATAAATTAAGCGCTTGATAGATTAAAAAACAAGTCGTTGTTTTACCATTGGTTCCTGTCATTCCAATTAACGTCATATCTTTTAATGTATCATGATAAGTCGCATCTAAATAATCAATTAAATATTCATGGGTATCGGGAACAAGGACTGTTTCAACATCATAATTTCCTTCTTTACAAATAACTCTAGACGCACCCCTTTGTATCGCATCCATAATATATTCACTTCCGTGATGTTTTACTCCATCTAAAGCAATAAAAGTATCACCTGGTTCAATTTTTCTTGAATCACTTTTTATATTCAAAAAATACACCCCTGGTGTATTTTATGTATTAGAAATTATTTGGTGTCTTTGTCTAGTATCGTTTCTAATTCCTGTTTATATTTTATAAATGCATTGGGAATAGGATAAATATGTTCTAATTCTTCTAATGTAGCCCAAATTCCTTCTGTTTCTTCACTTGTTTCAATATGATAGCCAGTCATATGCCATTCTATATGAGTAAAAATATGTTTATATGAGGCAAGTTTTTTCATACTGACTGGATGCAGTGAAAATGGTTTTAAAATCGTATCTAATACTTCTGTTTTATCCTCAACAAATACATTGGGAAATTCATAGAAATTAG
>CALVKP010000088.1 GCA_944332735.1 uncultured Bacilli bacterium
GATATAATGGATGTTCAAGAAGGAGATTTATGTTTTTAATGTGGTGCAAAAAAAACGTTTAAAAAAGAAATTGAATGTGGTAATACATTTAAATTAGGAACTAAATATTCTACTAGTCTCGGCTTAAATTATTTGGATCAACGCAATCAACTAAAACCAGTCGTTATGGGATGTTATGGGATTGGTTTAGCGCGTATTATGACCTCTATTGCTGAACAAAGAGCAGATGATATGGGAATAGCTTGGCCAGTTTCAATTGCACCATTTGAAATTGCTTTAGTAGTGATTCAACCAAAAGATGAAGTTCAAAAGAAGATTGCTGATCAATTATATCAAACAATTGAGAGTATGGGTTTTGAAGTAATCTATGATGATCGTAATGAAAGACCAGGTGTAAAATTTAAAGATATGGAATTAATTGGTATTCCAGTTCAAGTAACAGTTGGTAAAAAAGCCGGTGATGGAATCATTGAAATCAAAAAACGTGGTGGAGAAAAAGAAGAAATTACGATTGATTTATTAAATGAAAAAGTAATTGAATATTTAAATCAATAAGAATCAATGAAGATTGATTCTTTTTTTCTAAAATATGACAAAAAAGGGAAGATATCTATGTCATAATAAAGATGGTGATATTATGAAAAAAGCATATTTAATACCCGTTTTATTATCCATTGTAATTGGATTTGTAATTGGAAAGACAATGTGTGATGAGTATCATACAACGAGTGAAACAAAAAGTGTTTTTCAAACGACAAATTCTTTAAAAGTATATTATCTCCAGTATGGAGTGTATTCGAATGAAGAAAATATGAAGAAGAGTGTACTAAGTCTTCCATATTATATTTATCGGATTGAAGAAAATCAATATCACGTTTATATTGGAATTACAAGTAAAGAAGAAAATGTTAAAAAGTTGCAGGAATACTTTCAATCTTTCGGGTATGTTACTTATAAGAAGGAAGGTTATATTAAAAATCAAAACTATATAGAACAGTTAAATACTTTAGATGAGATGTTAATGAAAGTAACAGATCAGAAGACTATCAACGATATTAATCAAAAGATATTAGAAAATTATAAGGAGGAGTGAGATTGAATTTAAAGATAAAAGAAATACCACAAGATGAAAGACCAAGAGAACGTTTACTTTGTTATGGAGTAGAACAGTTATCGAATGAAGAATTATTAGCTATTTTATTAAAAACAGGAACAAAAGATATGAGTGCTAAAGTATTAGGTGCTTATATTTTAAAAGAATTGGGAAGTATTTCAGCATTACAACATACTTCTTATCAAACTTTGGCACAGATGAAAGGAATTGGTAGCGCCAAAGCCTGTACTATTTTAGCAGCAATAGAATTAGGGAAAAGAGTATTACAGAAAAAATCTATTTTATTTCAAAAATTTACCGATGCCTATCAAGTTGCTTCTTATTATCAAGATAAAATAGGAATGTTAAAGCAAGAGTATTTCATTTGTATTTACTTAGATGTTAGTAAGAAATTAATTCATGAGAAAATCTTATTTATCGGTACTTTAAATCGTAGTTTAGTACATCCTCGGGAAGTATTTAAAGAAGCATATCAAGTAAGTGCTTGTTCTATTATCTGTATCCATAATCATCCAAGTGGAGAAGTATTACCAAGTAAAGAAGATATTTTATTTACATCACAACTAGTGAAAGTAGGAAAAATGCTTGGAATTGAAATAGTGGATCATATTATTATCGGAGAAGATAAATACTATAGTTTTTTTGAAAACAATCGAATAGCACTTTAAAAAGTATGTGTTTTATATTATAATGAATAAAGGTGATTTTATGTACGAAAAAAAGACAATCAATAAAAAATATATCATTTTGATTGCAGTGTTCGTGGTAGCTTTAGTACTAGGAATCACAAATGCGATTATTATGAATAAAGAAGATTTAAGTCCAATTGAAAAAGCGATGAAAGATTCAACGTTAGCAGTTACTAAGATTCTTTATAAACCAGTTGAATTTATCAAAGATAAGATGAAAGAACATAGTGAAAAGCAGAATTTGTATGAGAAATATAAAGAATTAGAAAAGAAAGTAAAAGAAACAGATTTAATTCAAAGTGAAAAAGAAGAATTAGAACGAGAAGTAAAAAACTTAAAAAAGACACTAGAATTAAATCAGACATTATCAGAAAGTAGTTATTTAAATGCCACTGTTGTAAATCGTAATTTAGGTTATTGGTATAATACGATTACGATTGATAAAGGAAGTTATAATGGGGTAGAAAAAGATATGCCTGTTATTGTCAGTGAAGGATTAATTGGTAAAGTAACCAAAGTAACAAATTTTAATAGTACGGTAAAATTAATTACCAGTGATGATGTCAATAATAAAACATCCGTTAAAATTAAAGTAGGGGATAAATTTGTATATGGGTTATTATCAGGTTATGACAAACAAAAAAGAACATTTATTGTCGAAGGAATTAGTGATAATACAGAAATACCAAAAGATTCTGTTGTTACAACAACAGGGATGGGCGATGCATTTCCAAGTGGAATTGTTGTAGGAAAAGTAAAAAGGGTGACAACAGATAATTTTGATTTAGCTAAAACAGTGGAAGTTACAAGCAGTGTTGACTATGATGATTTAAGTTTTGTTACTATCTTAAAAAGGAAGGCATAAAAATGCAATTAGCGATTATTGTCACGATTATCTCTTTCTTTTTAGAAAGTTTAGTAAGTAATTTTGTTTCGATTCATAGTAATTTATTTCTTCCACTTTTTACAATTGTAGCACTTGTTATTATTTATCCTTACTTTAAAAAAGAACGTTCTAATTATTATAAGGTAGCAGCCATATTAGGGTTATTTTATGACATTGTATTTACCGATACCTTGATTTTAAATTTATTTCTCTTTTTAATGACAGCATATTTTATTGCTAAGATGAATTATATGCTTTCTAATAATTATTTTAATGTCGCACTCATGACTGTATTAGCGATTGCTTTTTACCGTTCTATTTCCTTTTTCGTACTAGTTATCATTGGCTATTTACCTTTTTCTTGGTTTGCACTTGGAAGGGGAATTACGACAAGTTTAATTTTGAATGTAATATATGCAGTGATATTGTATGGGGTTACAGATTTTATTTCTCACAAATATCACATTACAAAAATCGATTAGATGGAATGTTTCCATCTTTTTCTCATATATCTAATTAGGTGATAGGATGGATATTGAACGTTTAAAAAAAGAGATGAAAAAGAAACATCAAAATACAAATGAGAAAGAAAACAAGATAAAAACAACCATTATTAAAAAGAAATATCAGAAGAAAATCATGTCATTTGTAATGCGGTTTCTCATCTGTGTGATTATCACATTGTTATGTTTTATTTTATTAAAGAAAAATCCTAGTTGGAAGAGTTCATTTTATAAATATGTGTTTGAACAAAACTTTCGTTTTGCTTCTATCAATCAAATATACCAAAAATATTTTGGTAGTCCTATTCCTTTTTTTGAACAATTGATAGAAGAACCAACCAAAGCAGTATTTCGTGAAAAATTGACTTATAAAGAAGAAAAGAAATACCAAGATGGAGTGAAATTAACTGTTGATCCTGATCTACTCATTCCTTCCTTAGAAAGTGGTATCGTGGTATTTATTGGTGAAAAAGAGGGGTATGGGAATACTTTAATTATTCAACAAGCAAATGGTGTTGATTGCTGGTACGGAAATATCAAAAACTTAAGTGTAAAATTATATGATTACGTAGAACAAGGAAGTGCTTTAGGAGAAGCAAATGGAAAGAATTTATTTCTAGTATTTAAAAAAGATGGATCCGTACTAGATTATAAACAGTATATCAATGGTTAAAAAAATATATATTCATCCTTTTTTTCTCCTTTGTACAGGAATTATTTTAATGACTGGTTTCATAAAACCATATCTTTTATTATTTTATCTTTTTTGTATTCATGAATTAGGACATATTTTAACAGCTTTATATTATCATTGGAATATAAAAAAAATAATTATTTTGCCATTTGGTGGACTTACTATCTTTGAAGAAGCATTCAACCGACCAATGAAAGAAGAGTTAATAATTACTATTATGGGGCCAATATTTCAAATACTTGCTTATTTTTTATTAGAACCAACCATCAATCAACCGTATTTTTTAACACTTCATCTCGCATTTTTACTTTTTAACTTATTTCCTATATATCCATTAGATGGGTCAAAACTCGTATTGTTAATTTTAGAACGATATCTTTCCTTTTACTATAGTTATCAAACTATATTATGGATATCTTTTTTGCTTTCTATATTGTTATTTTTTATGTTTCCGCCAAATTTTATTTTTTTCTGTATGCTTTTTTTCTTACTAAAAAGGGGATGGGACGAATATTACAAACTCCCATTTACTTTTTATAAATTTTTATTAGAACGATACTTAAAACATATCCATTTTTCTAAATATTTAAAAGTAAAAAAATTAAATTTAAAGAAAATGAGACGGGAAAGAAGTCATATCTTTTTGGTTCAAAATAATTGGGTGAGTGAAACGACAATTTTAAAAAAATGGTTTGACAAATAAGGATTTATCTGTTAAAATTTTATATTGTGTAGTACCCCTTTGGTCGCTACAACCGCACGAACAAGGTTTTAAAACAATTGTTACCTTTTAGGCGAGTCTTAGAATTGTAAGGAGGGAAATTATGAAAGCTGTTATCGAAACTGGTGGAAAACAATACTATGTAGAAGAAGGTACAGAACTTTATGTTGAAAAATTAGATGCAGAAGTTGGAAGTAAAGTTGACTTTGACAAAGTATTGATGGTAGATGGAGCATTTGGAAATCCATATCTATCAAACGCAAAAGTAACAGGTGAAGTTGTAAAACACGGTAAAGATAAGAAGATTGTAGTATTTAAATATGTTCCAAAAAATAAATACCGTAAGAAACAAGGACACCGTCAACCATATACAAAGGATGTTATTAAGTCTATTAAAGTAAAATAATATGATTCAAGTAATAATAAAAAAAGAAAAGAATGACATTCAAAAAATTTCACTAAATGGTCATTCAGAATATGAAGTGAGTGGGAAAGATATCGTTTGTGCAAGTGCTAGCAGTATTTTGATTACAAGTGTAAATGCGATATTAAGATATCAGAAAGATGCGATTTTAGTAAAACAAGAAGATACGGATACAATTCATGTAACAGTTACAGTATTAAAACATGATAAAATGATTGATTTGTTATTAGAAAACTTAGTTGCATTGCTAACAGAACTTGCTTCAGATTATCCGAAAAATATAAAAATAAATAGAAAATAGGAGGTGTCCTCATGCTAGATTTATTAAGATTAAATATTCAATTATTCGCTCATAAAAAAGGGCAAAGTTCTACAAAAAACGGACGTGATTCTGCAGGTAGAAGACTTGGAGCAAAAGCGAGTGATGGAGAATTTGTAACATCTGGTTCTATTTTATACCGTCAACGTGGTACAAAAGTATATCCAGGTAACAATGTTAAAATTGGAAAAGATGATACTTTATATACTACAATTGATGGATATGTAAAATTTGAACGTCGTGGTAGAGATAAAAAGCAAGCAAGTGTTTATCCTACTAGATAAAATATTGAAAAATAAGTAAAAAAAAGAAGTATGATTGATACTTCTTTTTGTGCATAAAAAAATAAAAAATAATTGATATTTTGAAAGAAAAGTGCTATACTTTAGGTGTGAAGAGAGAATAAGAAGGGTAGGAGGTGAAAGTCTATGTGGAGATGGCTAACTAGATTTTTCTAATAGGGACATTAACCAAACGTATATACACTGGAATGATATAGAATAGTTAATGTTGACTAGTTCCCGGCGTTTTAGTGCCGGGAATTTTATTTTATAACAAAAAGAAATCATATGGCAATACTTTTTACATATTTTTTTAAACTTTACACTTCATTTCCATTTGTCGTTGAAAAAAGAACTGCATTTTGCTACAATGAACTTATGATAGGAGTGATAAAGTTGAAAAATGGGAAAATGACAGAATTATTAAAAGTATTTGCAATTTTTATTATTTACTTGATATACAATAGTGCTTTTCAAGCAATATTTACAGCCTTAAACATTCATAATGGAATCATTACTATGTTTACTGGAGATGTTTTATTCTTAATTGGTATTATAGCATTATATTATAAAGATTTAAAAGCTAGTTTAGAAAATCTTGATCAAAGTAAGCGTAAGTTTATTGGAAAAGTAGCGATAGGAGTTATTTTACTATTTGCTGTTAATATGGTTGTAGGTATTATAGGTGAAATGTTAGTTCCATCTAATACAATCAGTGATGATAATACAACATCTATTTATACTTTATCTCAAATTTCATTCGCTTATACATTATTTAAAACAATGGTATTTGGGGTAATTGCTGAAGAATTATTATTCAAACAATCATTGCGTAAAGTAATTCCAAATAATGTATTATTTGTTATTTCTAGTAGTTTCATATATGCTGTTATGAATGTCATTTATGGAGATTTAAATAGTCCGTATTTACTAACAGATGCTCTATCATATTTTGTAGTATCTGCAGCACTTGGAACCATGTATATTAAGAATCACGATAATATTGTACTTGTCATGTTCATTAAATTCTTCTATAATTTAATACCAATGTGTATTATGATCGCGGGGATGTTTTAGATGAAAACATTGGATTTGATAAATACATTAGCCGTCGTACAAAAAACTACTTCTGGTCAGAAGAACATGAACATTATAATCATCGTTGCAGTGATAGTTATTGTAGTTTTGGTAGCTAGTACTGTATTTTCAAACAGAAAATAGTAGCAATACTATTTTTTTGTCAAATAAGAAGGAGAAATTATGAAAAAAGAAAAATCATGTGGAACGATTATCATTGATTCTAATAAACGTGTACTACTCGTAAGACAAAAGTTAGGATGGGTTGGATTTCCTAAAGGTCATATGGAACAGGGAGAAACAGAAATAGAAACTGCTCGTCGAGAAACCAAAGAGGAAACAAATCTCGATGTGATTGTTGATGAAAAGAAAAGATATACAATCTCTTATATTACATCTACTCAGATTGATAAAGAAGTTGTTTATTTTCGTGCCAAACCTATTTCTGATTCTTTACTGCCACAAGAAACAGAAATTGCTGAAATCATGTGGGTCGACATCGATGAAGCAAAACAATACTTATCATATGATAATTTAAAACAATTATGGCAAACTGTTTTAGACGATTTTTATAAAGAACTAGTATAAGTATCACTTCTAAGTGCATAGAAAAAACTATGCTTTTCTTTTACTTTCGTGTATAATAAAAACTAGAAAAGGAGGGCTTATATGTTTGTTGATGAAGCAATTGTCGATGTATTAGCTGGATCTGGAGGAAATGGATGTATGGCGATGCGTCGTGAGAAATATGTAGAAATGGGTGGTCCATTTGGCGGAAATGGTGGTCATGGAGCAGATATTATTTTTGAAGCAGATGAAGGATTAAATACGTTACTAGATTTAAGATATCAAAAACAAATTAAAGGCCCTCGCGGAGAAAATGGTATGGGAAAAGGAATGCATGGGAAAAGCCGTGATGCAGTGATTGTAAGAGTTCCAGTTGGAACGGTTGTAACAGATCTTGAAACAGGAGAAGTCATTGCCGATTTAACCCAAAACAAAGAACAGGCAGTGATTGCCCGTGGAGGCCGTGGAGGTCGTGGAAATATGGCTTTAGCAACCCATTCTAACCCAGCTCCTAGTATTTGTGAAAATGGCGAACCAGGAGAAGAAAAAAGAGTAAAAGTAGAGTTAAAACTACTTGCTGATGTTGGTTTAGTAGGGCTTCCTAGTGTTGGAAAATCAACCATTATTTCAATGATTAGTGCAGCCAAACCAAAGATTGCTGAATATCACTTTACTACTTTAAAACCAAACTTAGGAGTTGTTCGAGCATCTCGACATCGTTCTTTTGTCGTTGCTGACTTACCAGGTTTAATCAAAGGAGCTTCTTTAGGAGAAGGACTAGGAGATCGCTTCTTAAAACATATCGAAAGAACCAGAGTGATTGCTCATGTCATTAATATGGGTGGTTATGAAATGAGTGATCCATATGAAGATTACATGACAATTCAAGAAGAATTAAAAAACTTTAAAGAAAGTTTATTACAAAAACCACAGATTATTATTGCTAATAAAATGGACATCGAAGGAGCAAAAGAAAGATTAGAAGCATTTAAAAAGAAAGTGAATTTACCAATTTATGAAGTAAGTGCAGCTATGAATCAAGGATTAGATCAAGTAATAGAAGTACTGGCTGATATGCTAGATCATATTCAAAAACAACCATTAGAAGATAGTGTCAAAGCAAAAAAACACGTTGTTTATAAATATGAGAAAGAAGAACCATTTACTATTACCAAAGACAATGATACTTGGGTAATTCGTGGTAAAGAAATAGAGCGATATGTAAGAATGATGAATTTCTCATCAGAAGAATCTTATATTCGTTTATCTCGTAAACTTAGATTACTTGGTATTGAAGATGAATTAAGAAATCGTGGTGCAAAAGATGGGGATTATGTCAGAATTTTAGATTTTGAATTTGAATATGAAGAATAGAATTTTCTATTCTTTTTTGTTACAATAAAAGAGAAGGTGATAATATGAAAACATTACAAGAAATTAT
>CALVKP010000089.1 GCA_944332735.1 uncultured Bacilli bacterium
TGAAGCGAAATAAGTATATTTATTTCTTGCCTGACTTTCTCCTGCAAATGCAGTCATTAAATTTTGTTCTGTTTTACTTCCTTTTAATTCCATAACTATCTTCCTTTCCTTTCAGACACTGAGAGCAGATTCCATAAAAGAGAACTTCATAATCCATAATCTTTACCATTTCATCTTGTTCTAACTCTTGAACTAATTGATGAATCGTAATTCCAGGTAAATCATATAAATGGTGACATTCTGTACAACAAAAATGATAATGTTCATCATGACGATGATCAAAATGATCCACATCCTTAGGGATACTAATTCGCTTAATTTGAGATGCCTCAACAAGCGCATTTAAATTGCGGTATACAGTTCCTAAACTAATGTTGGGAATCAACTTCTTTACTTTGTGATAAACCATTTCTGCAGTAGGATGATCACTACTATGATTTACGACATTTAATATGGTTTCTCTCTGTTTGGAATAACGCATGTCATCACCTCATAAGTAGTAACGATTACTACTATTTAAAGTATAACGCATCAAAAAAAGAATGTCAATCAATTTCATGTCATTCTTTTTATTTCTCTATTTCATAAGGTAAATAATAAACAGAACAATGAGATATATCTTTTTTTAAAACTTTCTTTTCTAACAACTCTTTTTTACATACATAAAATATTTTAGTAGGAAATAACACATATTTTACTTTCATCATCAACTTTTGAATCACTGAATATGGTAATACTTCATCAATCAAAGTAACCATATCATAAGAATTTGTTTCCATTAATTCCAAACTATCTACCATATAATATGGACTATTTTTAATATCCGGAGATAAAACTGCTACATATTTTCCGGTAATTTCATCTAATACTTTTTTGATTTGCTTTCTAGTACCCCAAAAATTTTGTACACAAACAAATTTAGCTCCATCTTTTGGACGCTTTTCTAAATATACTGAACGAGAGCGAAATACAAAGATCAGTTCATACGAAAAAGAAACTCGTTTTAATATGACATCCAATCTTTGTTTTAACTCATTTACACGTTCACTACTACATAAAACTACAATGGAAACAAACATACAATCACCTATTTTTTTAATTTATTCTTTTTAATAAAAGCATCCATATCTCTTTCAATTTTCATTTTTGTAATAAATTTTGAAATTGTATTGGCATGTAAGTATTTCGTTACACCTCTTTTATTTAACTCTACTGTATAAGCAGGAATCGCATCATCAGGAAGAAGTGTTCCTTTTAATATGACATTATAAGAAATATAATCGAAAAAGATTCTTTTTAACGCATCAGAGATTGTCTCATCCGTATCTATTGTTTTAATCATATAATCATATTGAAATAATGTATCATAAACAATACGAGTTGCTTTTTCAGAACCAGTTACGATTTGTCTACGATTTCTCTTTGTAAAATAAAATCCAGCATAAGTCAAACTCATAATTGTTGTCGCATACACCAAAGCAAGTGGAACAAAACTAAAATCACATTCACTTTTTCCCTCTTGGAACAATAATTTATGTTCTTTTAGAAAAGCGGTACGATATGCATATAAAACAGCTGGTTCCACATAATCTCCTTGAATTAATATATGAAATGCTTCTTGTGTTGATAATCTCGAGAAAGCAGTATCAAATACACGACGAAGTACTTGTCCATTCATATCTACTAATAATGGTTGATATTTAATCATATCAATTCCTGGATTATCCGTTACGGCAACAGATAATTGTTCTAAAAAATCAGATGCGACATAATCATCGTCATCACAAAATAAAATATAATCACCAGTACTATTTTCCATTCCAAAATTACGAGCAGCAGCAACTCCACGATATGTCTTTAATACCATACGAAAACGTGAATCAGTTAAATATGGTTGAATCAATTGCTGTAAACTAGTTGCTTGGTCATCTACTACTAGAATTACTTCATAATTAGTATAAGTCTGTACTTTTAATGTATCTAATAACTTTTTTACTGTTTGCCTATTTGGATCAACAGTTACAATCACACTAAATTTCATAGTCATCCCCTCTTCTCCTTTATTTTAACATAAAATAGAACTTTCTGGCAAAGAAGATACAAACGTACCTACCATATACATTCCCTCTTCACCGATCAATTTTACTGTAATTGTTTGATGTAATAAACTTTCATCACCAGGTACTTTCACAAGTAAATAATTACCAGTATGACCGATTAACATACCATCTTTATAAGTTTCGGGAATAACTGTAACCATACGATTTAAAAACTGATCACGATATTTTTTCTCTAACTTTGAAGAAACAGAAATCAATCTTTTCGTTCTATCTTTTTTTACTTTCTCATCAATCTGTCCATCCATTTCATCTGCTACCGTTCCCTTACGACGTGAATATGGAAATACATGAATTTTAGAAAATTGAAACTTTTGAACAGTTTCTATCGTTTCCTGAAAATCTTTTTCTGTTTCAGTAGGAAATCCAACAATAACATCTGTCGTAATTGATATTTCTGGGCGAACTGCACGAATACTAATCAATTTCTTTTCAAACTCTTTTAACGTATATTTACGATGCATCAACTTTAAAATCTTATCACACCCACTTTGTAGTGGAATATGCATATGATCTACTAAAATAGGATACTTCTTCATAAGAGCAATCACTTCATCGGTAATTTCATTCATTTCAATAGAAGAAATACGTAAACGTTCCAATCCCTGAATCTGTAATAAATCATACAATAAATCACTAAAGTGATAATCTTTCAAATCACTTCCATAATGTCCAGTATGAATCCCTGTTAAAACAATTTCATGATGTCCATTTCGAATTAAACTTTTCGCTTCTTTTATAATATCCTCTTTACTTCTACTTCTAACATGTCCCCTTGCATAAGGAATAATACAATAACTACAAAAATTCTCACAACCATCTTGAATTTTAATAAAAGCTCTCGTACGATTAAAATTCTCTAACTGCATACATTCAAATTGAACTTTCTCTAATGGTTTCATAAAAATAATTTGTTTTTTGGTGTTTAAATATTGATCTACAAAATTAGGAATTTGACTCTTACCCCAGTTACCTAATATCACATGAACTCCATCTATCTTCTTAATTTCATCTGTTTCAACTTGACTCATACAACCACAAACCACCACAACAGCATGTGGATTTTTACGAATTGCCTGATGAATCATTTTAATAGATTTACGACTTGCTGTATTTGTAACACTACAAGTATTAATAATTACAACATCTGCATTTTCTTTTACTTGTTCATAACCTAATTTTAAAAACTGTTCCATTATGACATTAGACTCATAGGTATTTACTTTACAACCTAACGTATATATTGAAACTAACATATTTCACTCCTTACTAAAAATAGGTCAGATGACCTATTCTAAATTTTTTCTAAACTCTTTTAAAGAATCTAAAAATTCTAAATTTTTATTTACTTCATCACTTGTATTGGTATCAACATGTTCTTCTATCTGAGAAAATTCTGGTTCTTTATCTTCAGGCTTGTTTATATTTTCCATATCAAATTGAAACTCATGTTGAAATTGATTTAATTCTTTCTTCAAATCAGGAATCTGTTTCTTTTCTTTTTGAACTCCATACACAGGAGAAATAAATTGACTAGTATGAAATCCACTCTTCTTCTCTTCTTCTATTTTTTCTTGTTGTCTCATTTTTTCCACTTGTTTTTCTAATTCACGATTACTAATTGGTGTTTGACTATCAATATCCATATTTTCTTGATTCTTCACAGCTCTTACTAATTCTTCATAACTAATAATCGCTTGTTCTTCTTGTTCTCTTTCAAATCGTTCTGGATTTGACTCTTCATTTTTTAAATCTTCTTTCATACGAGCTAATAAACGCTCTATTTCTAAAGAAGATGTATTTTCTAACTTCTGTTCTACTTCTTTTTCCTCTATCTTTGCAACTTCTTCTTTTGGTTGTAATATTTCAATTTCTTCTTCGCGTTGTGGTTCTATCTTTTCAACCTTTGGTTTAGACACATCTTTTGGTTTTTCTACACCCAATTGTTCTTCATTCATCTTTAACTTGCGACATTCAATATATACTACAATTCCAAAGATAATTAAAACAATAACAAATAAAACAATGAGTGCGTAAAAAAACAACTCACTATGAACAAAAGTATTTATTATATTCATACCAATCACTCCATAAATTCATAGTTAAAACAACTTAATACAAATAATGGGACACTTTCTACACGAAGAATTCTAGAACCTAATGAAACACTAGTAAACCCCATATCGTTTAGTTGTTTTTCTTCTTCTTCATCTAGTCCTCCCTCAGGACCAATTACTAATACAAGTGTATCACAATCAGACTGTGATTGCAAAAACATTTTCAAAGTTTCTTTCTTTTCTCGTGTACTACACACAAACTTAACACCTTCCATCCC